>CAZHCC010000057.1:0-5440 GCA_964530975.1 uncultured Candidatus Saccharibacteria bacterium | reverse complement strand
ATCTGGAAACAAGTCGCCGCCGCCTCACAAACAACACAAATCGTTACTTAAACTTCTAATTGTGAGATTCTTTTTTGTAATTCGTTGAATCTAATCAATGCTTTGTACCAAAGATCTCCAAGTTCATTTCTGGATTTTAATTTTCTTAGAGTTCTGAAATTATTCTGAATTTCACGAACAGTTAGGTTGTCTTTTGCTTGCACTACCAATGGAACTCCATTAACCAAAACAAAAACTGTTTTTCCTCTTTCTTTGGAAATATTTCTAGCTCTATCGATTATATCTGGAAATTCAGAACCATTTAAGTCTTCTCTCCAATCTAATTCATCAGCAGTTTGTTTTAATGTATTTAGATTAAAAATAACTTCAGTTTCTAAACCTGAACCGCAGTGAAAACACATTGGCGCACCTCTTAGTCTTGCAGCACCACAGGCTGAGCAACTTAATGCGGTTGCATCTTCAGGATTATTAACAAATCTAGGAAGGCCTTCTTCAAGGCTTGTTTTTTCAGGTTCTTGGGTAGGAGCGGCAGACATTTCTAAATTCATATGGGTTTCTTGAATATTTATATTAGTAAGTAATTTGAAGTATAGCAGACGAGAATTTATATGTAAGAAACTACTCCAATTCGCCAATTATTTAACTCATTATTGCTGTCTTGCATTAGCATGCTTTATATTAATGATATGTACGCAGACGAGATTATTAAAAAAATTCCCAAAGAGGTAGCTACTCACAAAGAACTTAGTGCAATTTATTGTGAACAAGTTTTTGGAATAAAGGCTAGTTTGACGGCTGCCTTTGGTATTGGAGATCAAAAGTTTGGTGTTTTTAAAATATCAGACAAGAATTGTTTTCCTAGCGTACCAAAAAAAGTTATTGATGCTCCTTATTTGATAGTGCAGTTTGATAGTAAAAATAAAGTTATTCCAACTAGACTTAGAGAGCTAAAAGAAGGTGATATATATATAATTGGAAGAGAGCATGAAGGTAACTTTGCTCTTGATAAAAAGGTTTCTAGAAAACATGTTGAAGTAGGTTTGCTCAATGGAGTTGTTGCTATTAAAGACCTTGGAAGTAGACATGGAACAAAAGATATTTTTAATGAAATTCAACTGTCAATTGTGGAAGTAGCGATTCCAATAATACAAAATGAAATAAAGAACATTTTTCTAGGCATTGAACAAAATCAGAGAAAAAATCAAAAAGAGCAAAAAGCAAGGCTTAATAAAGAAGTAGATAGAAAGAAGAATGACATTATTGGTCAAGATAATAAGGTTGGTTTGTATGGTTCTAGAAAAAAATATTCAACAAGCAAGGGTGCAAAAATTATAATAGCTTCTGATAAAGGTATTGGTTCTAAGGATCACAATGAAGATAGAGTGGTTGTGGTGCCAGATGCAGAAAGTGTTTCAGTTATAGATGGCGTTGGAGGAAATGCTAGTGGAGACATTGCTGCCCAAATTTTGGCAGAGAACTTATCTGATAATTCTTATGATATAGAAGAATCTACAAAGAAAGCATCAAAAGGAATTGATGAGGCTTTTCAACAAGGAATTATCGAGAAAAAAGATGCAGCTGCAGCCTTTATTTCTGCAAGAATAATCAGGGGTAGGCTAAAGACAGAGCTTGAGTATTCTTATTCAGGTGACTGCTCTTTGATCGTGATTAGTCAAAGTGGAAAACTTAAACATATCAGTAAACAAGATTCCTATATTAGTTCAAGTCTATATGCCAAAAATAATGGAAGCTCATTGAGCGAAGATGAACTTTTATATCATCCACAAAGAAATATCATATCCCATAAAATTGATG
Source organism: uncultured Candidatus Saccharibacteria bacterium (assembly GCA_964530975.1). GTDB lineage: Bacteria > Patescibacteriota > Dojkabacteria > JAOAGR01 > JAOAGR01 > CAZHCC01. The sequence continues at coordinate 3,625 of CAZHCC010000057.1, read as the reverse complement.
CAGAAGAAAATAAAATCACAACTAAAAAAGTCAGGGTTAAAAAGGGTGACATGGTGATATTAATGTCAGATGGAATTAGTGACAATTTAACACCAGAAGAAATTGCAAAATTGATCAAAGGACAAAATCCTGAGTTTGCGGTTAGAATAATTGATTTAATTACCTCAGAGAGAATGAAAAACTATGAAGATATTATTACAAAAACTGAGAAGCCTTATAATCCTAGATTTAATTTTATTACTAATCAAACCACAGATGGTAGAAGAGCTACTGGAAAATATTCTGATGGTTTCAAATCTATGCCAAAAAGAGACAATCGAGGGATAGCGATTATGGAGGTTTAATATTTCAAATTCATTACATCAATGAGATCGCATTTCAATAAACATGAGACGCATCTAATAGCTTATTCTGATATTCCCTCTGGAATAAAAGAATGATTTTGAGCAGCAAAAAAAATTTCTTTCTTTAACTGATAAAAGTAAAGAGGGGTAAAATAATTATGTAGTAATATTCTATGTTTCGTATACATGCTTTTTGGAAGGTTCTTTACTGGAAACCATTGAATAGCCGCAGCTTCTTGATTTAAGCTGAGTTCACCTCCTACAATTACTCCAATCGCTGCTTCGAATCTATCATGTCTTCTCTCTCCAGCAATTATACTTTTATCATCAAGAGGTCCCGCATGATGAGATATCTTCGTGCCTTTAACTAACTTTACTTCCAATCCTGTTTCCTCAATTACTTCTCGAACAGCTCCTTCCGCAAAGGATTCTGATTTTTCGATACCTCCTCCTGGCAAATTCCAAAGATCATCGTAGTCTTTTCGTTTAACTAGCAGCACCTCCATTTTACCTCTAGTATTTTCTCTCAATAAAACAACAAATGCTCCAGGTTTTTGGTTCGCAAGTTCTTCAGGAAGAAGATTATCCGAAAGCAGACTATCATTTTTACCACTACGACCAGAGACGATTCCTCCTGAAATTGCCAAGGCATACTTTTCCTTTAAAGCTTTGATAAGATGACTTGAATCTTTTTCAGACATATATCTCATATTATAACTGATGTGGTTTATGCAATTATGGGAAGAAGTTAAAACATTGCCCATACGATTCTAAAACCAGTTGATTCAAATAAACTTTCGTTGATGACGTCAAAGTTTGCGGAACTGGGTCCTCCGCCCATGCTCCGGACATTCCCTCGCAGAGGCTCGGTTAGATTCAAATTGATTACATCAATGACATCACATTTCAATGCAGATTGAGTAATAAAAAAACGACTTTGCAGTCGTTTCTTATTCCTCAATTTGAGAATGTGGGAGGATATCCGAACCTATTTTATGAGGAATGAGGAGCTTGTTTTCGTTGATCCCACAGAAGAAGTTCTTAGTGAAGGGTAGTATTGAGGATGGAGTAAGCTTTTGATGTATCTTTCAAAATAAACTAATTAAAAACTTTTTAGTATTTTGATCAAAGGATTAATATCACAATCTGGAATACTAGATAATTCAAGACCATTTACTAATAATGTTCCGGGATATAACAAGCGTAAATTATATGGCACTATATATTGAGTGCCGGCTGCCATCATCGCATTTGAATTTTCATTTGCAATCATAATAATTCCATCAACTATCATTAGATTCAGATCTTGATAAACACCCAAAGCAAGTTCATTAAGGTGTTTGTTTTTTTCTTCAATAAAAGGGCTTTTACTTAATTTCAATTTGATTCTATCTTTTCCATATCCATTACTATCTATGATTGATAGCAAACATAATTGTCTATATGAAAGACGATCAGCCTCATGAAGAGTTTGAAGCATATTGTCTATTGGTGTGTTTGTAAAAGGAGAGTGTGCTACTAAGTTGGCAAGCAACGGAATCTTTTTTTCTTCATAGCTATCTTTAGACTTGAGTAAAATACCTTCGGTTAAACAAATAGACTGTTCAAGTAAAATATCTTTGCGATGCTTAGCACCTTGTTTGAGTAGTTTATTGTATTTTTCTTTACCAAGGTTGTACACGAGCTCCATTCTTTTGAGTTCTCTTGGTAAAAGATATGTTTTCGCTAAGCTAGTTATAATTGGAGTGACCACTGTTCCCCAATAACCTCCTAACAAAACTCCCTCTGGTCCTCCAATTGCATTTCCAACAATCATGCCAAAAACAGCACCTCCAGCAGATGTCGCGGTTTCTATTGATGTATTTTCTATAGTTTTTATTTGTTTTGACATCTTATTAATATTGAATGAATGAATATTTCTAGAGTACAATAACTAGGTTAGTATAACAATGTATAAGTTACTAAACACATGACAGAAGAAAAACAAGATAAGCTAATCCGTATAAGCAAAGCGGCTGAATTACTTGGAGTTCATCCTGAAACGCTTAGGAGATGGGACCGTGAAGGAAAACTCCACACAGTTGTTATTAACGAGCGTGGAGATAGAAGATTTAAATTGAGTGAAATTAATAAGTTTATAAATCAGAAAGAATAGTTATGAAGAAAACAGATAAAGTTGAAAAGTTTGAGACTCAACTATTTAAGGCAGCTGATAAGTTGAGAAAAAATATTGATGCAGCTGAATATAAACATATTGTTCTTGGTTTAATTTTTCTTAAATATATTTCTGACTCTTTTGAAGAGCTTCACAATAAGCTTTCTGAAGGAGAAGGAAAATATGCAGGTGCCGATCCTGAAGATCAAGACGAATATAAAGCAGAAAATGTTTTCTGGGTTCCGCCAACAGCTCGTTGGTCCTATCTTCACTCAAAAGCTAAACAGCCAACTATAGGAAAAGATCTCGACGAAGCATTAGAAGCGATTGAAAAAGATAATCCAACCCTTAAAGGTATTTTAGCAAAGGTTTATGCAAAACCAAATCTAGATAAAACCTCACTAGGAGGTCTAATTGATTTGATTGCAGACATCTCTTTAGGTGATGAAGCAGCAAAGTCAAAAGATATTTTAGGTAGAGTTTATGAATACTTCTTAGGAGAATTTGCAAATGCCGAAGGTAAAAAGGGAGGTCAATTTTATACTCCAAAATCTATAGTTAGACTTCTTGTAGAAATGATTGAACCATATAAAGGCAGAGTATATGATCCTGCCTGTGGATCTGGTGGAATGTTTGTGATGAGTGAAAAGTTTGTTAAAGAACATAGTGGAAATATTAATGATCTTTCAATCTATGGTCAAGAAAGCAATCAAACAACTTATAGACTTTGCAGGATGAATTTAGCTATCAGGGGGATAGATGGATCTCAAGTAAAATGGAATAGTGAAGGATCATTTTTAAATGATGCTCTTCCAGATCTTAAAGCTGATTATATCATTGCAAATCCTCCATTCAATCAAAGTGATTGGGGCATAGAACAAATGCAAACAGATGCTCGTTGGCAGTATGGAGTCCCGCCCAGAAACAATGCTAACTATGGTTGGATGCAACACATGATCTACCATCTAGCACCTAATGGGATAATGGGTCTTGTGCTTGCTAATGGATCTCTCTCTTCAAACACATCTGGAGAGGGTGAAATTAGACAAAGACTGGTTGAAGCTGGTCTTGTAGATTGTCTTGTCGCCCTACCAAAACAACTCTTTTATAACACTGGTATTCCCGC
>CAZHCC010000056.1:0-5469 GCA_964530975.1 uncultured Candidatus Saccharibacteria bacterium | reverse complement strand
TATTTGAAAGAAAATAGGTTTGGCCTCCATGATTTTCAAAGCCAACTAAGTATTTAGAAAAACTTGTATCTATATTCCAATGAGAAATAAAATCATCATTCATTTCGATAATTAAATTTCCAATGCATCTAGATTTAACCTCTGGACCAGGAGCTCTGGTTTCTATATCCAAAATCCCCAAACCCTCAATTAAATTATTGCTTGCATCTAGGAAGCACTTACCAAAAAGCTGATATCCCCCGCAAATTAAAATAAATACTTTACCTTTATCTACTTCAGAAGTTATAAAATTTTTATGCCTTAAAAGATCTTTAAATACCTTTATCTGATCGTCATCCTGACCTCCACCGACAAGATAAATATCAGCTTCCTTCACAGTCTTATCACCAATTTCCGTATTTGATAATTCTAAATCAAGACCAAAGAACTTAGACCTATCTCTCAAACCAAATATATTTCCTAAATCACCATAGATATTAAGATTCTTAGAATATAAATGATTTACTTTGATTTTCGACATTGTTATTTTAATTTAATGATTTCGCTACTAATTATTTAAATATTACTCCCACATTTCCTTTACACTTGTATATTTTCTCATACTATCTCTGAACTCCCGCATAGCAGTGTATGTAGGTAATACAAATATTTTTGACATATCGGAATTAGTAAAAAATTCACAAGCCTCATTTGTATTTTCAAATATTCTCTCAATATTTATTCCATTATATTTACATCTTAATGCCATATCATATCTTCTTGAGCCTGAGACAAATACTTTTGAAAACCCAATTGTTCTAAGAATTTCAAAGTCCGCATCCCAAATCCAGGAAATATCATTGCCATCAGCAGTCTTATCATTAAGCATTAGCAAAATAGCCTCTTGGGATTTAATATTTTCCAGTAGATGGAAATTCAAATTCAAACCAGCAGGATTTTTTGCAAGCAAAATTTGAAATTGCTGAATTGAGAACCCGTCTATCTTTTGTACAGATATAATTTCACCTCGCCCAAAAGCCGGCTCAAAATTTTCGATAGATAAATTTTTATAGCCTAAATTTAAAATCTTTAAAACAGACTGCGCATACACTGCATTCATAATATTATGTAATCCGGGCACTTTTGTATTATCAGAAATAGATTCACTCGCATAAAGAAATTGATATGAAGAGCTTAAATCCTCATTAATTGTAACTGAATTGATTAAAATACTTTCGAAATCCCTAAGTTCGAAATCCGTATGAAGTCCATTCTCTTCTAATTTCACCTGCCCTAAGTATTTTTTATCTAAATGCAGTATAAATTTTTTATTATCGGAATACTTACCTAAGCTCAAAACTCTTGAGTCATCACCGTTCAAAACCAATATCGGATTCTCAGAAGATTGAATTGCAGACTTAATATATTTCCATGTCTTATCAATTTCACCATAGGCATCAAGTTGGTCACGGAAGATATTGGTTACAACTATTAAATCCGCTTTCACCAATTTAATTAATTTTGGCATAGACCCCTCTTCCACCTCAAAGACTCCAATACATTTTGGGGATTGAGTGACAAAACTTATCGCATCCAAAACCGAGCTCAAAACTCCTCTAACTAAATTTGACCCGCTCTTATTTGTAATATATGAAATACCGTTTTGTTCAAGCAAATGACAAATCATTTGTGCAGTTGTTGTCTTTCCATTTGTGCCTGTAATCAGAATAACTTTTTCAAAATCTGCAAGCAGCTTTTTTGCTGTTTTAGGGAAATAATTCTCAAGTATAAGACCTGGCAGAGCAGTACCTGAATTACCGGTAAATGTTCTTAAAAACCAGACAATAAACTTTAATAAATAAGCTATTAGCACTGGATATAATATCATAAAACACTTGGTTTTTTGGAAATTTTAAGTTTTTTGACTTCACTGGTACATAGTCTAAAATCAAATTAAATGAAATTCTATAAAAGCCGCTACTTTTGGTTTTTTGCTATCAGTTTATTAATTGTTAGTTTCCTGTTTTACTCACTATATTTTAATTCCAGAAACCAAATCCTTGGTTTAACGGATTTTTTTAATTCAGAGAAGACCTCAGTGGAAGTTGAGAAACCATTATTCACCCATACGAAGACAAGCTTCTTTCTTCCTATAGCAGGCATTAAGTCTACAAGGTCAAATATAAACTTAAGCGAAGCTTTAAATTTAGAATTTCTCACAATTGAAGGAAGCTCGAAGGCAATCTTGGAGATAAAGGATTTCCAGGATATCAAGATAAAAGAAGTTGCAGACTTTGATACTTTATCAAAATCATTGAACTCAAATTTAAATTCTGTAGGAATATTAAATTTTGATGATATGTCCTTTCGTGTGAAAGCACTTTCATTTGAGAATATTTTACTCTTAAAGAAAAATCCTGATATTGAAAAATATGCTTTGAAAAATATCGAGAGAATTACTTCAGATCAGGATATCCCTGATCAAAGTAATTTTGATCCAAAATTATTTACAGTCATTGGTCATACCGGTTCAATAATCGGAGCACGAGGCACACAATATACAGCCGAGACAAGATTCAAAGGCGACTATACAAAACTTTTTGCATCAACCAAGACCTTATTCGATAAAATGGATTTTGTGAGCGGAACAATGGAAGCACCCATCTTGGGTAAAGGACGTGAATGTGATAGATGTATGGCTTTTGTTGGACCGGAAAAATTAATGGATGGAATCAAGTATGCAGGGATTGACTTACTCAGTACAGCAGCAAATCATATTATGGACGGAGGGGACGAAGGACTTGCAAATACGCAAAAGAAAATTGCAGAAGCAGGAATACTCCAATTAGGCTCTTCATTGAAAAATAATGATGAGGCTGGCAAACCAATACTGGCCGAGATAAATGGAGTGAAAATTGCATATATAGCATTTAATGATACTCCGGGAAGGAATCAATGGGCTGGCCCGAATAAATCAGGAGCTGCAAATATTTCCGACTGGGAAGTTAATGCAAATGGGCAAACAATCAAATATGAGCCAAATGAAGAAAGAATAAAATTCTTTATGCAAAGGGCAAAGGATTTGAATCCGGATTTGATATTTGTATTACCACATTGGGGAGGGCAGGAATATACTCAAAAGCCTTTGGCCTATACACGCAAGTTAGCTCAGCTTTTAGTCAAGCATGGTGCTGACGCTATTTTAGGTGATCATCCTCATTGGATACAGGAAATGGAATATATTGACGGCAAACCGGTTTGGTATTGTGTAGGGAATTATGTTTTTGATCAGACCTGGAGTGAGGAAACAATGCAGGGATTTACAATCGAGCTCAATATTTATAATTCAAAAATTATCAATTATCGCCTACATCCACATTATGCCAAAGTTCAGGGAGTCCCCGAACTTTTAGCACCAAGCGATCCAAAATACCAAAATATTCTCAATAGAGTTTGGAATGTAAGTGAGCTAGAGTAACTATCTTGAAGTCTTGAGTGATGAAATGATCAGTATCTGCTCTCTATCCATGGAAACTGATGTCTGTAAAATCTGCATCCCTATAACCTGCATTTCATCTATGATTTCTTTATATGAATGGTGTCTATGTCTCCAGGTAATAATGCTGTCTCCCTTACTAAAACTCACAATCTTTCGGAATTTTGTTGTTTCAAAAATTATATCTAAATCCTTTTCAAGTTTCATTTGTCCAATTCTGGATTTTGTAACATCATCATAAAGCATTTGATAAGTATAACAGTCTTCTGTAATTCCCAAATTTTCAATAAACCATTTCCATTTATCGTTATCTTCTTCTGAATTGCTTTGCTCTGGATTTTTCTCGGAAAAATCAAAATATTCTTTTGAATTATCGCTATCTAATGTGCGTCCCAAAAGGAGAATATCGTTTTTACCTAGACTTTTCTTTACATTATCAAGTGAATTATCATTTGACTCCATATTTTCAATAGAGCTTCCTACATAACAAACAAGATTAACAGCTGACTCGTTTCCGTCCTTTTCAGTAATCCCAAACAAAAGTTCCCTAAAGGAGGTATTACTTACATCTATTTCGTATTTTTCAAAATTGACTTTATCACCAAACCATTCATTTACATTTCTCTCGGCAACATTAAGCATATCAGGACTCATATCTATACCAATATATTTGCCGAGTATACCCTTGCTCAAAAGGTAGCCTAGAAATTCTTTGACTGGATATGCATTTCCGACACCTATATCCACCACATTGACTCTTTAATATCTGCCCAATAAAGAAAAGATATAATCACTACTCAAAGCTAAGAGAAGGTGTGTATTTGTAACAGTATTACTAATTTTCTCATTTAATGTTCTTTTAACATAGTTGTCCCAATAATCCGCTCCTCCATCGAAATAAGTGTACTTATGCGGAAATTCTCCATGAATTTCTAAATTGGTAATAATATCTATGATTTGAGTGTCATTAAATACAGTGTAGAATTTCTTGCAGGGTCTTACTTCAATTGCAGCGTTTTTGTTTTTAAACTTTCTGCCACGTTTTGATAAATCAGAAAGAATAATATGGTTCATTGAAGTATCCGCTATGTAAGCTCTGTCACTTTCATGAATAAGACCTAATTTTAACTGTCCTTTTTGAGATGCTCTGATCCAATTTCTAATTGTTTTTTCCGATACTTTGTATTTGTCGGCTAATTCTACGTTTTTAAATAGTTTCATATTCATTCCTTATATATTTATATGTTCCGAAATATTTCGTAACATATGTACACCAGCATATTACACCAGATTAAATTCATTTAATCAAACCAAGTGGTGTAATACGTTTGTAGAAATATTTAATCAATTCTGCGGGCTTATTATAACTGATATATTTTATTTTGTAATATATAGGCCAAAAGCATTGCACTAAAAATGAAATCAAATAGACAAATAAATTCAATAACAAAACTTAAAGAGCCGGAAGTTAAATACAAATCTTCTGGTTGCGATGTAAATATTTTATTATGGGTAGTAAATATGGATGGTACGATACTTGTCAAGAAACCTACAAAATCTCAGGGTTCGTCGAATGAAGTTTGCGACCTAACAGTAAATGGAGAAACTCTCAAACATGCATTACTTAATCTTGAATATTCGACAGGCATACTTTGCGAACAATCGAATACAAGTGAAGTTTATAGCAGCAATACCAATGATGGCTCAAATAATTATAAAGTTTTTTTCCTTACATTAGATCTTGATGAAATTCATAAAGATATTATAGAGGATAAATTCAAAGGGAAATTTATTGATTATAGAGAAATCCTTACAAATCTTAACAAAGAAAGTCTTACGACAGAGTGTAAGGAAGCTCTTCTGAATCTTATTTCTGTATTATATGAAAAGTACAGCTTTCTTTAGTCCATCAAAACTCCTATAAAGGTTTGGCTATTACTTATTATCAGCCAGATCTTTAAATTTTTTATATCTAATACCTTACTAGAGTAAGA
>CAZHCC010000055.1:0-5493 GCA_964530975.1 uncultured Candidatus Saccharibacteria bacterium | reverse complement strand
CCGGCGCATGGGTAATCGAAGTTGGTCTAATTGCCTCATGAGCTTCTTGCGCATTTTTTGACTTAGTCTTAAATGCTCGGGGTTGATGAGGACAATAATCTGCACCATAACGTTCAACGATATATGCACGTATTTCATCTAAAGCTTCAGCTGCAAGATGCACAGAGTCAGTACGCATATATGTAATCAAACCGGCTTCATAAAGCTTTTGTGCTGATCTCATTGCTGATTTTGAAGTCATTCCAAGTACATTTACTGCGGCCTGCTGGAATGTGGATGTAGTAAATGGGGGATTTGGTCTTTTGGTGACTTCCTTAATCTTTAAATCCTCAATTTTCATTCCATTTGCCTCCAGAAATTTAACAACCAGTTCAAAGGCCTCAAGAGAATTTAAAACAGAGCTATTTTTTGAATTTTCAGCATTTGTATCTGTATCAGCATCTATTTTAATAGTTTTCCCATTAATCTTCTTTAGCTCAAGTACAAAATCGCCCTCCTCAAATTTCGGCTTATCCGCATCTTCCGCCAAAAAACTTTTAACTTTTAAGTTCTCACTTTTAACTTCAGTTGGTACGACAGAAACACTCCAATATTCATTTGCCTTAAAAGCCTGCCTCTCCATTTCACGATCGACGATAAGTCGAAGCGCAACACTTTGGACACGTCCCGCGGACAAACCAAATCGAATTTTCTTCCAAAGTAAAGGTGAAAGTTTATAACCAACGAGTCTATCAAGGACCCTTCTAGCTTGCTGAGCATCAACAAGATTTTGATCTATTTTTCGAGGATGCTGAAGAGCATCAAGTATCGCAGGCTTGGTAATTTCATGAAAAACAATTCTTTCAACAGGCTTTTTGGCTGATTTAAGCACATTATTTATATGCCAGGAAATTGCCTCACCTTCACGGTCAGGGTCGGTCGCAAGAAGGATTTTATCAGCTTTTTTGGCATTTGCTTTTAATTCTTTAATTATTTTTTCTTTGCCTTTTATTGTTTCGTACTGAGGGGAGTAGTTTTTTTCTAGATCAACTCCTAGTTTTGATTTGGGCAAATCGATAATATGACCAACTGAGGATAGTACTTTATATTCTTTGCCTAAATATTTATTAATGGTTTTGGCCTTTGAAGGCGACTCTACAATAACTAAATTCATATTTTAAACTAATTAAATATTCAAATTCATATAAAAAGTCAAATTTTGTAATCTGAACTTTTTAAATCTATTTTTATAAAAATCAACCTCAAATATCGTATTAATAGTAAAGAAAACTTACAATGTCAAGTAAAGGTAGACAAAAATATTGTGAAATAAGGCCAAATTTTTATATTAAAATTAATTATATATATTAATATGGGCATAGTGTGAAAAGATTTACTTTATTATCATGCAGTTTTTTCAATAGCAACCGTAATTTTTCCATCTGGCGTTTTATAAATAAAAATCATATAAGTTTCTTTATTATTACTGACCAAAATCCAGTGACCAGGTTCAAACCAATTACCTGAAGTCGGATTCAAACTATTAAATATAATTTTAGAATCAATAATATTTGGATCTGAACTGAATTTAGAAATAATGACAGCAGGATTATTTTTATTACGGAAAGTACCAGGGACTGCATAATAGTCATATGAATTCGGGTTTTCACTTTCAAGTCTTAATTCTATACTTACCATTTCTCCTGTTGAAGTTTTAAGTATTATCCCTCTTTTTGTACCTGGATTTATTGTATCTGCATAAAGATCCGTTAAAGAAATGCTTATGCTACCATCTTCTTTTTCCATATTTTCTATATTTGCAAATTCTGGAGCATTTGTTTTTCGGAGTTTATAAAGGGATGGAATAGAAAAACGTGATGGCATAGCCCCATTGGTAACCTCATATAAAGGATTATCCTCTGATAGCCAGTGGCCTTGTCCCGTAACATCAGTACTGCTAGCATATTTTATAACTTCTCCAGTCTCGGTTTCCACGACCACATGTCCTAATCTTAATTCATGTGCAATTTCATGGGCATAAGTTGACATAGTTCGCCCTTTTCTCTCACTAGCATCACCTACAAGAATAATACCAGTTCCACTACTTGTTGCTGCCACATTTCCACCCAAAGGCCCATTGACCTGCACTATCGTTATTTCGTTTTTATTTTCAGGATTTCTATTTACACCATGCGCTTTTATACAATCATTTTCTACCCTGTCAAAATCAACCGTCAGATTACCGCTTTTTTCATTTCTATAGGATTCATGAGACCCAATAGTTTTCCATTTTTTAGAAATTGATTTAAAAATTAAATCAATGCCATATCGGTTAAAAAAATCAAGCACGGAAGGAAATAATCCTTTATTTCCTAATATACGTGTTGCAGATTCAGTGATAGATTGCTGGGAATTAGAATCAGTACCTGCAAAAGCACATGTCAAAAGAGAAATATACCTTTGCTGGGAATCAGGAGTTTCTTCGGTTGGAGCTGGAACCGTAGTTCTTGGCAGGACGAGCGGTCTGGGAGGAGCACAACCTGATAAAGCCAGCTCAGTGACTACTGTCACTGTGGCAATAGTTCTGGCAAAGGATTGATATGCACCCATTATATATTATACTATGGGATCACTGTTAATGGCAATACAGTCGGCATGTGTTGCAAGGCATAACGCATCGTTTGTATATCAGCAGGAATTGATTGTTTGAGTGAAAATATTCTGATACTTTTCACGCTGTCCTAATAATATTAATAATCAATTCATCCCCATTTCTAGTTACATAAATCATATACGTCTCATTTGAGGTTGTAATATAAATCATATCTCCCGGCTCAAACCAATTACCTGCATCAGGATTTGAGGGATTGAATAATATTGTGGAATCCAGATTATTCGGATCTAAACTGAACATGGATATAATGACAGCAGGATTGTTTTTGTCTCGCAAAACACCCTCTACAGCATAGCTGTCATATGAATTCGGATTATCATTTTCAAGCCTTAATTCTATACTAACCATATCGCCTGTTGAGGTTTGAAGAATAATACCTCTTTTTGTCTCTTGAGTTATATACTTTGCGTATAGATCAGTAATAGCGATACTTGAATCTTCTCCTTGCTTCATATCTTTTAAATTTGCAAATTCACTAGTATTTGTTTTTTGGAGTCTATATAGAGATGGTATGGAAAAATTGGAGGGTATGATCCCTCTAGTCAATGTATATAAATCATGTCGATCATATAAACGATGGCCTGCTGACATAGTATCCGTAGCTGCTTCGTACATGAGAATTTCTCCCTTATCATTTTGTAAACCCACATGACCCAGACCCATAGAATGTCCCAATTCATGAGCAATGAGAAACATATTAGCACTTGAGCCTATAAGAACGACATTTTCACGACTCATACCTCGTGATTTTCCTCCTAAGTACCCATTGACATGAATTATTGTAATTGTACTTTTATCTTCCGGATTAACTCTTCGACCATAAGCACTTAAGCAATCCCGAGTTACATCATCAAAATTCACCATTGCATCTCTTTCTCCAGGAGGCTTATATGACTTATCTGATCCAATAGTTAGCCATTCACTATTTAATTCATCAATTGCTACAGTAATGCCATATTGATGATAAAAGTTAACCACAGAAGGACGGGAATTCTTATCCCCTAGCATTTGTGTATAACCTCTATTCAAATAATCTTGATTATAAGGATCGATGTTCGCAAAGGCACAAGTCAAAAGAGAAATATTATATGTGTCAGGAAGAGTCTGAGTTATATTAGTAGGTGAAGGTATAGGAGTATTTTGCAAAACAGGACTCTCATTTGAAACGCAGCTTGATAAAGCAAGTTGAGCTGCTAATACAAGAGTAGCAACATAACGACTTGCAATCTTTGATGCATTTTGGAATATCTCCATCTTATATTATACTATAAGATAAGGATATTTGCACTAGGATTTTATTGAATAGAAGTCGCGTCAATCTTCTATGGGAACATGCTTTGAACCTGTTTAGCAGGGTAAATGGATACTTTTGATACAGCACTTGGAATCTATATCTTCAATTATAACTATTTGAGGGGAAAAATCCTTATAAAAAGTAATATTAGGGACAACCTGTATAAAAAGGTAATGATTCAGGCGAAAAGTATTCTTTAATTGCTTGAAAACTTAAATCAACCATTCTTGAACCAATATAAGGAGTTAGTCTTGTATTGCATCCATCAAGCCAGAATCCTCAAGAATCAACATTAATTCCTGTATTTATGCCCGAAGCCTCTAAAACAACCGGAGCCATACAGAAAAAACCTATACCGCCAATAGCTAAAACAGTTACTGAAATAAGTAATTTTCTCAAATTATTATTTGATATATCATTATATTCAGTATTATTTTTAATTTCTTGATTAGCCATAGTACTCTTATAATTATATACTATATTGAGTTATTTGTAATCACATTGCATATAATATCGACGAAAAACCCCTATCAACCGAGGATTAATATATCTTGAAATTTATGGACAAAATTTTCTCAAACTAAAATTTTACTATTTATTTACTAAGTAAGTACCTGGAATTAAAAATACTGCAATAATTATTTTTAAATTTCTGCCTGATAAAAAGTCTTTTGATTTTTCCATATTTTATTTATTCAATACTTATATGAATAAAAGGGAACAGGCATTAAATGATTGAAAAATTAATATTCTATTAAGTCCAGTTAATAGGCCTTTTTATTCCGATAGCCATTTCCAGTTTTCTGCGATATAAATACATTTTGCTTTTATAAAAAGATCTAAAAGAATATTTATCATCAAATAATGCATTATGTGGATGCACAGGAGAGAAATTCGCATTCCTCCTTATTTCTTCAAGTCCTGATGCTGTAAGGCATTTTGGCATATTATCAGGACATTTTGTCCAGTGTCTTCCATGAAATAAGACAGGTATGGAATCTGAACAGCTAAAAAGATATTCATCTGTTCGAAAATAGTCATCAAGCCGGGAAATTACAGATTCATCTACTAAACTGCCTAATGTAGAAGCCTTCCATACACCCATAAATATATTTTCAGGGAAAGTGTCTGCTGCCTTTTGCACTGCTAAATTATCTCCCATTACAACTGAAAAGATTCCAGCAACTTTAGGATAAGAATCACGATTTTCATTCAATCCGGCACCAATAACATGACTTGCGGTTTCAGCAGAAAGAATCGTATCATCTATAAAAATCAATTTATATTCGGGATTTACATCCAGGTATCTTTGTAGACTGTATCTATTAATTGAAGTACACCATGCTTTTGGGATTAAGTCAGAAAAATATTTTGCCCATATTGCTTCTTCTGATTTTCCCAAATTAGAAAAGACAGTGATTAGCTTTGAACAGTCAAACTGAGAAATAATATGGTCTCTCAATAAAGATATACCCTGAGGGAAAATATTATCCCCAGCATACTGTATAGCCATGCTGGCAGCCGAAACGCTTTCCCATACTTCAGG
>CAZHCC010000054.1:0-5559 GCA_964530975.1 uncultured Candidatus Saccharibacteria bacterium | reverse complement strand
GAGGCCAAACCTATTTTCTTTCAAATAAAGTTAATCCAATTGGCAAAGTTATTTCTGGATTTGGAAATAATGCGATAGAAAAACTTGAAGGTTGTTCTTTTAGAAATATAATAGGCTGTTATCTACATGGATCACTTTTACCCAAAAATCCACACTTAACAGATGCAGTAATAAGAAAAGTAATGAAAATAGAAAGAATAGAAAATTTAAATGGGCTGGAAATTGAGAAGAAGGCACATGAATATATTTTGAATAATTATAAATAATGCAAGATAAATATTTTAAAAAAGAACTGAAGTATAAATTCGATGAGGATTACTTATATTTTGATGCCGGAGAAACTTTATTTTCTACATATCAAATCGATCATGGAAGTGATGCCTTGATCAGATATGTCAAATTCTCTAATCCAAAAGAAATACTCGATATTGGTTGCGGGTACGGTGTTATTGGAATTTCTCTCGCCACAAAATTCCCTGAGTCAAATATTACTGCTGTAGACCGGGATTTACTGGCTGTTAAATATTCAAATAATAATGCCAGCAAAAATAATATAAAAAATTTTACTGCAATTGGTTCAATAGGAATTGAGACGATACATGGAAAAAAGTTTGATCTTATTGTTTCTAATATACCAGCTAAAATTGGAGATAAAGCTATAGAACAGGATTTTATTTTTGGCCCCCTAAGCCTATTAAATGAAGGGGGCGAGTACTGGGTTGTTATTGTTAATGCCTTGAATCGGAATTTTATCAAGCCAGTAAATAGAGAGTTCTATTCATTAGAACTGATGAAGAAACGATCTGGACATTTAGTTTATAAGTTAAAACCTAAGAAGAAATTGAAATAAAAAACACTCCATTTAGGAGCGTGTGGTAGCATAAAGCTAAACCTGTATATTTAGTTTGCTAAAGTTACAGGTTTAGAAATTAACTATTCCTCAAATTTTGGCGCGTAGTCTGTCTGGTACCTTTCTTCACATTCCTTGACTACCTTTACGGCCTCTGCCGAATCAAAATATCCTTCGACTTTGCCGGTTCCTGGTTTTTTGAGGTCTTTATAATGTTCCCAGTAATATGTTGTTTCTGTTTTAAAATATTCACCTAGATCATCAATAGAGTTTATATGACTTACTCTTTTATCATCATTCAAAACACATATTATTTTATCATCCACCTCGCCTCCATCTATGAATTTCATAACACCGATTATCCTCGCCTCTACTAATGTACCCGGAACCAAGGGCTCGGTTACATTTACGATTACTACATCCAGCGGATCGCCGTCCAAGTCCCAAGTCTTTGTAATTGCTCCATAAGTAAATGGATATGAAAGTGATGAATAGCCAACTCGATCAAGCTTAAGTTGCCCTGATTCGGTAATTAACTCATATTTATTAATTGTATGAGAATTTAGCTCTACAATTACATTTAGTACTGCATCTTCTTCATTTGCAAAAGCAGGAAGGGCATGAAGAAGGTTAAGCATATACTTTGACGGTTTGGTATCAATATTTGCCATACTTAGAGATTATATATTAAGCAAATTACGAATAAAAGAATTACCTTATTAAGTCATATGTCTCAGTACCTGGGAGACTGAGATTAATGCCATTTTTTCTATTCCTTAAAATAATTTGATCCGAGAAATATATGACTTTCCTTTCCTCTAAATTAGTCTTTACCTGATTTTTTATATCATTTTTTGCCAATTCACATTGATTTGGGTCTTTAGAACATATTTCACTCTGTAGTGAAATATCTAAGTTACTTAATTCGATATTTTCAGTGCGGAAATAAATACCAGAGTTCATTTTATTAAAAATCTTTATACTAAAGACAATTGTCGTTGATACTTTGATGCCATCATTCTCGCTGATCGAATCCTGAGTTATGGTACTCTCTTGTATATTGAATTCTAATTTTTTTAGAGTAGATTTCTCTAATTCTGTAATATGCAGCTTCCAAATCCCTTTATAGTAGTTTTGGCTCGTATATACTGCAAGAATAAACCCCCCAATAATGGAAATTATAATTAGTATAAATATTACCTTTAAAGCAATCGGACTAATTCCCAAAATATTATTGAACTTCAGTGGATGGTGCGGTCTTGGATCATAAGGTATATCTAGTTTCTTCCTACGAATACGGCGGTTAATGATTTTTTCCTCAATTTCATCTCTCATATTTATATACTGATATTAGGAGAAATATTAATTCTATGCTATTGGCTACATATTTTTGATGCTATTATCATTGAAGCTGGTATAATTTTTCATGAATTTTATTACTTTATCTATATTTCCTGAATTTTTTGAGTCAGCTACTAATTTTTCCTTACTAAAAAAAGCACAGGAAAAGGGATTGATTCGCGTCGAAAATTTAAATTTACGAAATTGGGCAGAGCCTCGATCTATTCATAAAATGGTGGATGACCGGCCTTTTGGTGGCGGTGCTGGTATGGTATTGATGGTAGAGCCGGTTTATCAGGCTTTAAGAGAGTTAAGAGTTAATAGTCGAAAGTTAAAAGTTGAAAATAAAAGTAAGATCGTTATTTTCTCACCTAAGGGCAGGAAGTATGATCAGACCATTGTTGAAGAATTCACAAAATTTGATGAGATTATTTTAATTTGCCCCCATTATGAAGGGTTTGACGAAAGAATTTTAGAATTTGTTGATGAGGAGATTTCCATTGGAGACTATATTTTAACAGGAGGCGAAATTCCTGCACTAATTATTATTGATTCAGTGGCTCGTTTCATCCCAGGTGTTTTGGGTAATGAAATTTCAGCAAAAACAGAATCATTTTCCGAACTTAAAATTGGCAGAAGAAATTTGGAATACCCACAGTATACGAGGCCTGCTGTTTTTTCTGATGAAGCAGGGATGGAGTATAAAGTCCCTGACGTTCTACTTTCGGGTAATCATAAAGAAATCGAGAAGTGGCGGACAACTAACTCGCAATTACATTAAATATTTAATCTGTAAATTCAATTTATTAATCTGATTTGAATATAGTATAATCCTCAAGTGGAAATATTCGATTTAATTGTAGTAAACCCTTTAACTAACTTACTTCTGGCATTTTATATATTGCTTGGAAATAATTTAGGCTGGGCAATTATAGTTTTTACAATAGTTTTGAGATTCGCCTTGCTACCTTTGACTATCAAGCAAATCCAGCAGCAAAAGAAGATGACTGAGTTGCAGCCAAAGATGCAGGCAATTCAAGGTAAAGATCCATCAAAACTTACACCAGAGGAAACTGCATTGATGAGACAAACCGCTGGAAGCTTCATAGGAGGATGTTTGCCACTACTGATTCAACTACCAATTCTAATTGGCTTAAACTTTGTTATTGGAAATATCTCTTTATTCAATACAGATCAATCAAAAGCAAATCATATCCTGAATAATGTTATTTACTTTGACTGGCTGAAAAATGCACTTGGTGACCGTCTTACTACAACATTTTTTGGGTTTGATTTGGCAAGTATTCCTTCTCAAATTTCACATGATATCTGGACATTCTGGCCATATGCCTTTTTAATTGTTCTATTGGTTGTAACTCAATTCTGGCAATCAAAGATCATGACCGCAGGTCAGAATAAAGCAATTGAAAAAGCCAAAAAAAATGTACCGAATAAGAAAAAATTAACAAAGGAGGAAAAGGAAAAGCTGGAAATGCAGGAGGCCATGACTAAGTGGACTCAAATGCAAACAATATATGTAATTCCCTTCATGATCGGATTTGGAGCATATAGCTTTACTGCAGGCTTGGGTATGTACTGGCTTGTACAGAATCTATTTGCCATAGTACAAACAATTATTCAGTATAGACATTCTGATGGACGAATGAATAGAGCGGATATTAAAGAGGATTTAAATAATTTGATGGAACGTTTCCAATTTACCAAAATTGAGAACCCAAACGAAAATGAATTACAAAAGATTACTGATGATAGCAATAAACATTTAAATACAGGCGGGAATAACAAGAAAAAGAATAAAAAATAGAGTATAATCCTTCCAAATGGACCGTAAAGAAACATTAAAGCGAATTGTTGGGGAACTTCTACATAATGGATTTGATGATCGTTATTCTGTAGAGTTTACGGATATCTCTGATCATGAATTAAAAGTAGATATTACAGGGGAAGGAGTTTCATATCTTATTGGGCAGCATGGTAGGACGCTTCTTGCTTTACAGCTGATAATTCGCCAAATTTATATGAATCAGACTAGTGACTATACCGAAGATCTAAAAATTATTATTGATATTGATAATTACAAGGTTAAGAGAATTGATAAAATAAAAGATTTGGCTCGAAATTCCGCAGATAAAGCAATTTCATTAGGACAGGAAGTAACACTGCCAGTGATGAATGCGTTTGAAAGACATATAGTTCATGATTTTATCAATGAGGTTTACCCTACTATGAAAACCGGTAGTATAGGAGAAGAGCCAAATAGAAGTGTGGTTCTTACACCATCAATTTAGTGACGCATAAATAAGGAATAGTGTATGATGGTTAAAAATAATGTCAGATATTGCAGCAAAAGATTTACGTCCTATTAAGCCCAAAACAGATGTAAGCACTAAGGTACTTGAAAAAATTATTTTTTCAAGATTTTTCTATCGATTATTAGAATCTTTACCTGGAATATTATCTTGGACATTCATTATCGGCCCAATTGTTTTGGCCGCTTTTTACCCGGTTATTGTAACGTATTTTATTTTAATCTATTCGGTTTACTGGGTTTATAATTCTATTAAGTTTGTTGTTTTCGCTTACCTTGGTCATCAGAAACTATTATATGTAATTAAGCAGGACTGGATGACAAGACTGCAACAAGAGTTCCCAGAGGAATGGACTGATTATTACTATATAACTCTGATTCCTTTCGCGTCTGAGTCAATCAATATAATAAGACCTACGGTCGAAAGTGTATTTGAAAATAATTTCTCTAATTCCAAAAAAATTTTATGTCTTTCATCCGAGAAATCATTGCCGGGTGGTAAACTTATTGCAGAAACAATACAAAAAGAATTTGAAGGAAAATTTGCCCATATTTTTATCACTGAGCATGAATTGAAGCAGGGAGAAATAAAGGGTAAAGCATCGAATCAAAATCATGGTGGCCGATTCATTTATGATAATATTATTAATCTTGGAATTGACCCAAAGAAAGTCTTGATCACAAGTAATGATGCAGATATGCTTAATCATAAACAGTACATGCCTTATTTGCTTTACAAATTTCTTTTGGAGGGTGATAAGCGCTATGCAAGGATTTTTCAGCCTATTCCTACAGATTATAATGAGCATTGGGATGCGCATTTCTTTTCGCGTTTAATTATTACTCTTGGAGTACAGTGGAGGCTTGCGTTGCAACAGAGAAATAATTATAGATGTACGGTTTACTCATTCTATACAATGAGTCTTTATACATTACATAAGATTGGATTTTGGGATGTTGATCTGATACCTGAAGATGAAAGAACCATGTTTAATGCTCTTTTTACATTTGGTAAGGATTTTAAGGTAGTTCCGCTCTT
>CAZHCC010000053.1:0-5571 GCA_964530975.1 uncultured Candidatus Saccharibacteria bacterium | reverse complement strand
GGATTATAATGGCACTACATATCGGTACAATCTTATTGATACTCCGGGCCATATTGACTTTACTGCAGAGGTGGAAAGATCCCTTCGTGTGCTAGATGGAGCAGTTTGTGTACTTGATTCTTCACAAGGTGTTGAGCCTCAATCAGAAACTGTTTGGAGACAGGCAGATAAATATAATGTCCCAAGACTTATTTACTCCAATAAGCTTTCCAAAGTCGGAGCAAGTCTTTATAAGACGATAGATTCGGTAAAGCAAAGGCTTGGAGTAAAGCATTCACCAGTAGTTCTACCAATTGGAGAAGAAGGCGAATTCAGAGGTCTTATTGATTTGGTAAGAATGAAAGCTATTGTATATTACAATGACCTTGGAACTGATATGCGTGAAGAAGAAATTCCTTCCGATATGCTTGAAAAAGCAAAACAATATCGTGCACAATTGATTGATCAAATTGCTGAATTTGATGATTCTGTAATGGAAAAATATCTTGGAGGTGAAGAACTTACTGAAGATGATATTATTAAGTCTATGAGAGCCGGAACTATGGCTGTAAAATTCTTCCCGATGTTTTGTGGTGATGCTTTAAGCAATAAAGGTGCTCAATTACTTCTTGATTATGTAGCTAAATTACTCCCATCCCCCCTAGAGAAACCAGCTATTATCGGACATGATCCAAAAGATGAAGAGAAAGAAATTTTAAGACATGCTACAGAAGATGAGCCATTTACCGCCTTGGCATTCAAAATTGCTACCGATCCTCATGTTGGTAGAATTACATTCTTTAGAGTTTACTCTGGCAGAATCAATACAGGTTCATATATCCTTAATTCAACAAGGGATGAGAAAGAAAGAGTCTCTCGTATAGTTCTTCTTCATTCAAATCATAGAGAAGAAGTTGAAAGTCTTGGAGCAGGCGAAATAGGCGCTTTGGTGGGTATGAAAATCACCAAGACAGGGGATACACTTTGTGACACTGATAGTCCAATCCGACTTGAAGGTATTACATTTGCAAAACCAGTTATTTCAAAAGCTCTGGAACCCAAAACCAAAGGAGACCAGGACAAAATGGGTGAGGCTCTTGCTAAGCTTGGTGATGAAGACCCTACTCTACTTATCGAATCTGATATTGATACAGGACAAACAATTATTTCCGGTATGGGTGAAGTACAGTTAGAAGTTATTGTAGATAGACTCAAAAGAGAGTTCAAAGTTGAAGTAAATACAGGTGCTCCTCAAGTAGCATATAAAGAAACTATCCAAAACAAGTTTGAACAGGAAACTAAATATGTAAAACAATCAGGAGGTAAGGGTCAATACGGCCATGTTAGGATTTTATTCGAACCAAATCCTGAAGGGGACTTCATATTCGAGAATAAAGTTGTTGGTGGTACCATTCCAAAAGAATATATTCCTTCAGTCGAAAAAGGTATTAAAAAATCTTTAAGCTCAGGTGTAATTGCCGGATATCCAATCATAAATCTTAAAGCAACTCTTAATTATGGTTCATACCATGAAGTTGACTCCTCTGATACTGCATTCCAAGTAGCTGCATCGATGTGCCTTAAAGAGGCAATGAGAAATCCTTCATCTGGTGCTGTCCTTTTGGAGCCGATAATGCAAGTAGAAGTAGTATTCCCTGAAGAATATCAGGGTTCTGTACAAGGTTCTATTCTTTCCAGAAGAGGATTAATTCTTGGTACAGAAACAAGAGGTAATGCAACTGTACTAAATGCAGAGGTTCCCCTATCAGAAATGTTTGGTTACACAACCGAGCTAAGATCAATTACATCAGGTAGAGGTAATTCTACAATGGAATTCAAGAAATATGCACCTGTTCCCAATAATGTTATGGAACAAATTGCAAAAGGCAGAACTGGGAAAGTTAAATTAGAGGATTAAATATTCAGTAGAATAATTTATGGTCCCTTTTTAAGGGACCATATCTTTTAAATATGCTTCAACTTTATAAGTATATTTTTTTCTTACTCATTGCTTCTTTTGCAAATTCTGCAAATAATTCTTCAAAAAAGCTATTCTCTTCCGCTTCCGGATGGGATTGGATGCCAAATGCAAAATGATCTTTATCCTTTGATTCAATCACCTCTATAATACCTTTTTTTGTTTTCCCGGCTATAATAAATGTATTCCCCACTCTTTCAATACATTGATGATGGCCTGAATTTGTTAAAACCTCCCGATTTTTTATAATAGTGAAAATTTTGTATTTTCATCTATAAAAACCTTATGTTTTGGATCAAATAATAAGCTATCATATTTATTATCTGTAGCATTATGTTTTTCTTCGCTCTCAATATCCGGAATATGCTGATATAAACTTTCTCCGGTAGATACAGCCATTAATTGGTATCCCCTGCAAATACCCAGTAAAGGTTTTTTATCAATTAATGATTTTTGAATAAGCTTTATTTCCATATCAGTTTGGGCTCTACTGCCTGGATTTGTTTCAATATGGCTTTTGGAAGTATAAACTTCGGGATTCACATCTTTCCCTCCCATAAGCAGTATTCCACTACAGTCATCATATATTTCCGCAATAATACTTAAATTCATGCCTGGAAAAACAAAAAAGGTATAAGTCCATATTTACTCAATTTATTTATATAAGTTTCCCTTACAATACCGGTATAAAAATTGCTTTTTTCATCAATTTTTAGTGTAGCGAGCGGAATAAGTATTTTATGCATAATCCAAGAATAATATCATACGTATAATAAATAGCTGAGAACTAAGCATTAGAAATAAATTCAAATTAAGATTCCTCCTAATTCCATTTATAAAGATAGTAAAGTATCAAGAATTGGCCATATGGAATTCACTTCTATTAATCCATATCATCTATTATCATATAGCAATGCTAAAATCAGAAAAACAAATAGTTCTGCTAAACCAGCTGATAAGTTATTTTGAAATTAGAAATTCTGAAAGTCCGGAGTTTAATATAATTTTTTTACATGGTTGGAGATCAAATAAAGAAGCTATTTTAAAGGTTCTGTCAGGGATTATGGCGGGTGCAAAAAATAATGGTAGAAATATAAACTTCTTCTCAATAGACTTCCCGGGATTTGGCAAAAGCCCTATACCGCAAAAAGTATTTGATCTGCAAAATTATACTAATATAATAAAAGAATTTTGTGGCAAATTAAATTTAAAAAATATTATTCTTATTGGGCATTCTTTTGGAGGGAGGGTTAGTATTCAATTAGCTTCACAAAATCCAGGATTGGTATCCAAATTAATACTGGTGGATGCTGCTGGAATTAAATCAAAAGTAGAATTTTCAAAACTTAAAAATATTGTATCAAAACTTGTAAAACCTTTTTTTAATCTGAAATTCATGGAAAATATTAAAAAGAAGATTTATGATTTCATAGATGCGGATGACTATTTGGCAATACCTGAACTTAAACAAACATTTGTGAATATAGTCAATCAGGATTTAACTGCCGCAATTTCGGAAATCAAACAAACTACCCTCATTAGATGGGGAGAGAAAGATCTTAATCCTTCAGCTCATATTGAGCATGCAAAAATAATGAAAGAAAAAATCCCAAATTCCATATTAGTTTTTTTAAAAGATGCAGGACACTTTTCTTATATTGATAAACCGGAAGAATTTATAAAAGAAGTAATTGAATTTATCTAAAAAGTTCAAAAGTTCTAAAATGCAATACAATTTTTAAACCAAATGACTTTAAATCCGATTAGAATAATAAAATACCAGATTTATCTTTTACAGCTGGAAAATTATGAGTTAATGAGATATTTGCAATTAAGCTACCATAATTATTTTCCAAAAAATGCTAAAACCAGAAAGGAAATTGATTGGACCAAAAAACTAATATTAATTACCGGTTTATCATTCTTATTATACCTACTTTCAGTATCAACTTTTATATTCATAATCTTTACAAAAAAAGAATTAAATTTATTTTTAGCTTCTCTAATAGTATTATTTATTTCATTTATTCTTCTCTACCTCATAAGATTTTATCTTATTTTCGGTACTCTTTTAGTTTTACCAGCTGATATATACCTGAAGAAAAAAATTATTAATAAGGCAAAAAGAAAAATTTCTATATATAAAAATTTGAAGATAATCGGTATTTCCGGTAGTTATGGAAAAACCACTATGAAAGAATGTCTTTATACCGTGCTTTCTCAAAAATATAAAGTTCTTAAAACTCCTGAGAATATAAATACAACTATTGGAATATCCAAACAGATTATTGATGAATTAGATGAAGAAATTCAAATATATATTGTAGAAATGGGCGAATATAAAAAAGGCGATATTGCCGATATTTGTTTAATTACAAAACCAGATATAGCTATTATTACAGGCATAAGTGAGGCTCATTTTGAAAGAATGGGAAGTATTGAGAATGCAATTAGCACAATGTTTGAAGTTGTGGAAAATTCTCAGAAAAATGCTCTAATAGTTTTAAATGAAGATAATTCTCTTATCATGGATAACTATAAGAAGTTTATTAAGGGTAAAGAAGTAAAATTTTATAGCTCGAATAATAGTAAATTAAGTGAATTACAAGTCTCGGATAATGAATTTATGCAGGATGGAAGCGGGTATAACTTTTCTATTTCTGGAAAGAATTCAAACTTGAAATTAGATAATTTAAAGGTATCAATTCTTGGTGAATATATTTTGGGTATAATAAGTGCATGTTTAATTATCTTTGATGAATTAGGAGGTGATCAAAATACTTTTGCCAGCCTTATAGAGAAAATCAAACCTATTGAACATAGACTACAGCCTATACAGGGAAATGGGAATATACTGATTATCGATGATAGTTATAATGGAAATCCTGATGGTGTTAGCGAAGCAATAAAAGTACTTGATCGGTTCAAAGTCAGAAGAAAAGTTTTTATCACACCAGGACTTGTTGAAACAGGGGAGAAATCAGAAGAAGTGCATACACAAATTGGACATAAACTTTCAAAAGTGGCTGATTTAGTGATTTTGATAAAAAACTCTGTATCACCATATATAGAGAAAGGCTTGATGGAAGGTGAATTTGATAATGCAAATATAATCTGGTTTAATACTTCACAAGAAGCCCATTCCTCACTTGGAAAAATACTTAAACCAGGAGATATAATTTTATTCCAGAATGACTGGACAGAAAATTATATTTAAAATTTGTTAAAATAACTCATGCATAATCTTCCTGTTATTGGTGTGTTTTTCGGGAGTAGAAGTCCTGAACACGATGTTTCGATTATTACAGCAGAATTAATAATCAGTACACTTAAAAAATTAGGTTATAAGGTTATACCCGTATATTTGAGCAAGAAAGGTGAATGGTTTATTGATGAAAGATTGGGTTCACTGAAATTTTTCATAGAAAATGATGACTATACTCTGAGCCTAGAAAATCTAATTAAAGATAAATATCTTCTGGATATTAAATCATTTGGTAAATTGGTTTTCAAAAAGGAAGGTGGGTTTTTTACAAAAGAAGAAATTACAATTGATATTGCCTTTCCAGCTTTTCAGGTACCAGTTTCCACGGGCTGTAATATAACTCAAATCG
>CAZHCC010000052.1:0-5573 GCA_964530975.1 uncultured Candidatus Saccharibacteria bacterium | reverse complement strand
ACCAGCAGGGAAGAGATTGTAAGAAATGGCGAAACTATCGGTTCTGTCGATAGTCAGCTGGTAAAAAGACTGCAAATCCGAAAGACTATTGAGGAGCATCTTAATAAAGAGTTAAAACTAAATCCAAAAGGTTACAAAGTTCTTAGCCTCTTTTTTATTGATAAGGTAAGCAACTATCGAATGTACGATGAAGAAGGTAATTCTAAAAATGGTATTTATGCCGTTATATTTGAGGAGGAGTATAAGAGCTTGATCAAAAAGCCAAAGTATCAGTCACTATTTAAAGAGATAATCGATCTGGATGTGGAGGCGAGTCAAGTTCATAACGGTTATTTCTCGAAGGACAAAGTAAGCAAACGAAGTAACAAGAAAGATAAGTTTGAAGCATACAAAGACACCACTGGTTCTACTCAATCTGATGAAGATACCTTTAACCTGATTATGAAGGATAAAGAAAAGCTATTGAGTTTTGACTCAAAACTTCGATTTATCTTTTCACACTCGGCTCTAAAGGAGGGTTGGGACAATCCAAATGTCTTTCAGATCTGCACTCTTAACGAAACATCATCAGAGATGAAGAAACGCCAAGAAATTGGACGTGGACTACGATTGGCTGTTGACCAAGACGGTGAGAGAGAAAGGAACTTTGATGTAAATACTCTGACCATCATGGCAAATGAATCATATGATGAGTTTGTACGAACATTGCAAAATGAGATGGAGAAGGACACTGGTATACAGTTCGGCGTTGTTGATGACCATACTTTTGCAAATCTTGTAGTTGGTTCTAATGCAGATATCAGTCAGTATCTAGGTCAAGAAGAATCTGAGAAGCTCTATCAATATCTCAAAGAAAGTGGATACATAGAGTCAACGGGTAAAGTTACCGAGAAGCTAAAATTTGATTTAAACGAGGATAAAGTAGTACTACCAGAATCGTTCTTGCATATTCAGGGACAAATCCTCAAAACATTAAAGAAAGTTAGTGGAAACTTGAATATTAAAAAAGCAGAGGAAAGGAAACGATTGCAGCTTAACAAACAAGTATTTCTAAGCGATGAATTTAAGACTCTCTGGGACAAGGTAAAGTATCAAACTACGTATTCGGTCAACTTCAATATTCAGAGCCTAATAGAGGCATGCTCACATGCTCTTAAAAGGGATCTGATTGTAGGAAAATCAAGGTTTAACTATAAAAAGGGTAAGACTGAGATTAGTAAAGGTGGACTATCAATTGTCTCCGGGGAGGAGAATACCTACTTGATAAAGAACTCCTACTTTGAGATACCTGATATTCTCTCATTTATCCAGAATGAAACGAACCTAACTAGAAGGTCAATTGTCGAGATACTTGTTAACTGTGGTAGGTTACACGAATTCAAAAGCAACCCTCAGAAGTTCATTGATGGTGCTATCAAGATCATCAGGCAAGAAATGAGCAAAGCAATTGTTGATGGCATAAAATATCAAAAGCTAGGAGATAACTACTTTTACACTCAGGAACTATTTGAATCAGAAGAGTTATCTGGATACTTGAGAACAAATATGGTTGAGAGTACTCGATCACCTTATGATTACACACTATATGACTCTAATACTGAGAAAGAACTTGTCGCCGACTTTGAACGAAGTGAGTTTATAAAGGTTTATGCGAAGTTGCCTTCATGGTTCAAAATAGATACCCCTATTGGATCGTACAATCCTGATTGGGCAGTACTGATTGAGAAAGACAATGACCAGAAGCTTTATTTCGTTCTGGAGTCCAAAGGTGACATGTCGTTCAATATGCTCAGGGATACCGAAAAGGTCAAGATCGAATGTGGCATTAAGCATTTCGCTGCGTTAGGTACTGATGTATCGCTTAGGAAGGTTTCGAGTATTCAGGATGTAAGAGACTTAGTTAATTAGGTAAATTCAGTCTGGTGTTAAATAACTATAATTACATAACATCTATTCAAACTAAGATTTGACCTTCTGAACTGCAACAATAAAGATATTTTATCGATTGATTCAGATCTCATATAATCATCATGTATAATCCCCTGAACAAATAGCGGCTTTCTCTTCCTGATATTTAGTCCATTCCGTACCAACTCCATAATAAGAAATTACCGCATTCTCAAATCTATCATTTTCGACAAGCTGTTTTTGAATCGCGTTATCACTGTAAGGTATTCCTAATTGAGTTCGAGATACATAATTCCGTACGTGATTTAAATCAATCCCTTCAGAATTAATAAGATTTAAAAGCTTAGGATCAATATACTCCTCAATATCCTTTTTACTTTGCCCTAGGGTATATAAATTTTCTTTAAAATTAATTGTATTTCTCGCCCTGTGAAAATTTATTGATTGGTCTGCAAGCAGTCTTTCATCAAGATTTAAAGAATCCATAATATTTTCATATCTTCTTTTTTCAAAATGAGCTTTTACAGCTTCAGTGATAAGTATTCCAATACCAACAGGAAGCATTAATAAAGTTATTCCTGCTCCAATGCCAAAGCCTGCAACTCTTCTTTTCGTATATTCTTTAAGTGCGCCGGAAAGTCCATATGAAAGGATATCCCTCTTTGCATGCTCTGGACTTTGTCCTATAGCTACACTTCTTACTCTTGCTAATTTTTCTTTTATACCTGGATAGATAGACATATAAGTTATTATATATCTATGTAATATATTTGGCGAGTACCCTTTAATAAGAATTGGGTACAAAGAAATTATATTCTATTTATTACCCGGTATGAAAATTAGCAGGCTCGATATCAGATTAGGAATTAAATACTGGACTTGATTTGAAATATTATGTAGAAGATTTATATCAGGATTCAAAAGATTATGTCAAAATTTCTATTGGCCAGACTGTCAATTACCGCAAACTTTATATTCAATCGGTGGTTAGAAATATATCTTTATTTTAACTTTTGCAAAAAAGATATCTGAACGAAAAATAATTAAAACAGCTTAATCTTATTGTCTCTCTTTATCTTGATTTTACTGAACTAAAGGCCACAAATGAGATGCCGCTAAATTTAGTAAACTGATTAGAACAGACTCAAACCTAACCAAACCATGGTGACGAGGATGAGATTTGAACTCACAAGCCTTTCAGCACTACCACCTCAAGGTAGCGTGTCTACCATTTCACCACCTCGCCAAACGTGCCATCTATCCCAATATTATACGACTTTTAATATGCGCTATACAATAGCGAAATTATTGATGGCAACCGTTGTTTTATATCTTGACTATATAACCCTGCAGCTGTAACATTTGGTATGGATAGATTTAGAACTCCACAAGCGGAAGTAACTTTATTTGACCACATCACCAGTGACCAGCCCGAAGATCCAATAGATCTTAAATCTTTTTTAATAGTTTGTGAAATTGAGGCAGATAAGGTTAAAACTGACCTGACTCCCCCAGAATTACGTGACAGAAACTTAAGTATTGCAGCACTTTTCAGGGCAATTATGAATGATTTACGTGATAGAATTCGATAAATGTATAAAATTTGTAATAATTCTAAAAACATTTTAATACTTCTAAAATTCATATTAATAATTATAAATTATTAATGTTCTTAACTCCCGAAATCCTGTATTATGCTATAATAAAAGATAGGAATATCTAGTTTTAATTAATTATTATGGATCATAGCCGAGTACTCGAAAAATACCAGGAGATAATACCTGTACCCGTGATTAAACTTGCAAATGCACTTGATATAGAAGTATATGAAACCGAAGACCTTGATGATCATGAATCAGGCGCAATTGTAAGAGAAAGCGGAGATTATGTAATTTATGTAAATAAGAAACATCCCCCCGAGCGCAAGAGATTTACGATTGCCCATGAGATAGCTCATTTTATACTCCATAAAGAATATGTAGACAAAGTTGGTGAATTGGTACAGCAAAATAAACAGCCAGGCTTTGAAATTCTTGAGAGAAATTTACAAAAAGATCTAACCCCAAATAAAAGGGAAATGGAGCAGGCAGCCAATAAATTTGCAGCCGGGCTACTAATGCCGGAAAAGAAATTTCGTGAAGTATGGGAAAATTCAAATAATATAGAAGAAATAGCAGGCATTTTCCAAGTTTCTACAACAGCTGCAAATATTAGAGCGAAAGATTTATTTGATGAATTTATCTACTGATATGACTTCAAGAAATTTCTCAAAAGACTCCATCCTTACTGATGAACAAATAGAAGGAGAAATCAAAACAAATAATCATAAAAGAAGTGAAGCTCTAAAAAACGCCCAGAACTTTATGTATTTATTTTTCGCTTACAGTTTACCTTTTGCTGTAATTGGGGCTTTGGTATTTGTGATTTACTACCATATAAATTCAGATAAACTTGATGATTTATCAAATTATGCAATTTCCCTTATCACATTCTTTGTAGGTATGGCCTCCAAACCTTTCTTTGATTATGTTATGGATAAAACGAAAGCATAGTTAAACTTTATATAAGTTTACAAACTCTAGAAATCCTGAATAATTATTTCTGATACAAATTTGTTTCCCAAAATATGTAATATGCAGAAATAATTTTCAGGATGACATCTCAACCCCCCACTTTGTCTTACTTTTTACTTTTTACTTTTTACTTATAACTTATAACTTATAATCCCCTCTCAAACTCTCTCCATTCCCTTCATAATCTCATCAAATTGACCATAATCACTCTCAGGTGAATTTGAGAAAAGCTTAATAAATAAATAACCGGCTTGGTTCTCTCTAAGTCCCCAAAGAGGTACACCGCAGATTCCAGCAAAACCTTTATCCTTCTGGTTTGAGGAATAATCAGAATAAACAATATTTTGTAAAGTTTTTAGCCTCGCAATATATCCAGACTTACCACTAATTAAAGCATCAACTTTATCAGGGGAAGGTTCTTGTCCGGGTTCCGGAGCCATACATCCGAATCCTGCAGTATTATATTCAATCTCTAAATATGATGTTGATGATTTGGAAACTCTTATAATCTTTAATTGATTTACTTCATCAGAATTAAAATTACTTGCAGTTACACTAAAATTTCCAGGATAAGTAAATCTAATTCCTATATCTGTATCATTATAAATCTTGTCAATTATTGGAGCTGGTGTAGGTGTTGCAGTAGGTCTATTTGTAGGATTAGCGGAGGGGGTGAGTATGGCGGTGGGGGTTGCGGTAAGAGTAGGAAGAGGCTTCCGATCAGCATCTTTATCTTTCTTTTCTGATACTTTGGATTCTAGCTCAGAAATTTGTTTTGCAAGTTCAGCAGATTTTTCTTTATTTCTCTGATCATTTACATAAATAAAAGTACCAAATCCTGCTGCAGCAAGGGTAAAAGTAATTACAATACCGCTAATAACCCAAAGCATGGTTTTATCAGTATTTGTATTTAGTTTTGAGGTAAATGGTGCTGCTGAGGAAACAGGTTGCGCAGCAGTACGTGACTCACGACTTAAATTTATATCTTTTTCCATATACCAATATATGAAAATAGGGGGGATTGGGGTAGGATCGGGTTGGAGATTAGTCACTAAAGAGTTAAGAATTAATAGTTAATAGTTAAGGAGTAGG
>CAZHCC010000051.1:0-5622 GCA_964530975.1 uncultured Candidatus Saccharibacteria bacterium | reverse complement strand
GCACTTTGCCACAATATTTATTCGAAAGAACAGGGAAAAGAACCTATTTACCAATTATGACGAAATTCAATCCAATTCTAACAGAGAAAATTTTCAAACTGATTGAAAACAGAAAAGGAAAAGATAATCCGATTCAAGTTAAAGAAATTATGGATTTTATACCTTTGTCGGATCGTAAGATCAGAATGATAGTTCAGTATTTGATTAACGTCAGAGGTCATGCAATTGGTTCAACTACTAAAAATCCTCATGGTTTTTTCATGATTGTGAGTCTGCAAGATTATTTTGAAGCAATTACAAACCTAATAGGACGAAAAGAAATGATTAATGAAAGAATAAAAGCTTTGCAAAAAGCATGTCAAAAAAATGGTCTTGTAATTCCTAAAGTAGAAATTCAGGAATCTCAAGGTCAAACAAATTTTTATATAAAAAACTCAGTTGTCATAAACATAAAATGATTAATATCAATTTCAAATTAAAAGATCCAAATAAAGCAATTATAAACTATATATTGAGCCCAGCTTTTAAATCAACTCCAGAAGAGTATCGATTAACAACTTATATTCTTTCAGTACTAGCATCGCAAGGTACAGATTCATTTCTCATCTATATGAACGAATTATTATATGGATTCGACTTTATAGAAAGCGATCGAGTAAGCAAAAGATTTCTTCCTGTTGGATTGGATAAAAAGCAAATAATTTCGGCAATTTCCCAAATAAATAGACATGGCATATTAAATATTCAACTCCAAGATGCTTCGGCATACGCATTCTACGTTTATATAAATAATCAACCTGAGTATGAAATTATTCATAGATAAAATTAAATTATTTGTACTAGTATTTATTTTAATTGGTATACCTTTACTCACTTCTAATGAAGTGAAAGCAGATAATTTCTATATCTCAGATGGCGATGCTGAAGAATGTCATGTTGGTGTTACTACTTCAATCTCATATGGATTATTACCCACTCAGCAAAAAGGATTAAATGGCATCACATTTAATCCGGATCAGGTTCAGGGTATCGGTAAAGATCGATATGCAGAAGAGACCAAGTTCGCTCCAGATTTGGGAACTTTAGCTTATCCCAATGCGAGAAGGTATCCTGATATAGCAACAAGTGTTTCCGTTCCACCAAATAGTCGTATTGATATTGGGTTTTATGATCATAATTACTCTGGACATAATACGTGGATCTACGACGCATATTTATTTTTATCACGACAAAATCCAAATAATGGTGATCTTGGAAAGCTGGGCGCTGGAGGTGCTCAAGGAACTGTTGCATGGAAAGAGGGAGAAGAAAATAAAAGTAGAAGTGGAAGATTACTGACAGTTCCGGTTAACTATGAAGCTTTAATTGATGAAAATCCTGCCAATAGTAGCCAAAACGGAAGGACAATTTACTCATTTACGACAATCCAACCCATTATTGTTGAAAGTAGAACTATTACACCTGAATTTCTGGAGAATGGAAATCTAAGACTTAAATATGATTTAAAAATCTCGAATAAATCTCAGTACAATTTACCTAATATTCTTGTTACACAATTATTACCAAATGCTCAAACTTTTACTGAGAGCTTCAATTTTAATCCTTTAGAAACCAAAGTAATTACATACTTTGCAGAAATGGGTAGAGATTATGATAATCAAATAAACTCTGCAGCTGCAGAAATATACGATCCTAATTTTCATACTGAAACAGCTTCTATTGGGGATAGTGATGAAAGAGCAGTAATTATACGAAGAGGTGACTCAGGTGCGCCACAAGACTGGTCTGCAAACCAACCAGATTACGTAGCGCCAGGGGATTATTTAGGAGTGACTCTCATTCCTTACACGACCTATTCTGACAAAGACATTACTATAGTTCCTCCTAAACTTTCTGTGAGCAAAAAAGTTTCAGATTCTAATGAATTAAATGTTAAATCAAATACTGTTGAACCCAACGAGCAATTCTCATATACAATCGAAGTTAAAAATACTGGTGGAACTGCAAGAAATGTACAAGTCATAGATGATTATGACCAAGCTGATTTAACAATTATATCTACAGATCCAATAGGCATAGATAATGGAGAAACGATAAGTTGGAATCTTGGGGATATGGCAAATGGCGAGATTAGGACTTTAAATATTATCGTGAAATCTAAAACTGGATTTACACAAGGTACTTATCAAGTTCCAAATAATGTTCGTGTTATTGCCGATAACCATACCCATATAAATGATGATACACAAACAAATATCCTTGCGAAAACAAATTTAACTATTGAAAAAACTGTTAGCGATTCTGATGAATCAAATACTAAATTAAATAAAATTCAAGGATATTCTAACGACTCCGTCAGAACTATTACTTATAACATTACTGTAAAGAATAATGGCACAGCTACTGCGACACAAGTAGTTTTAACTGATCAATATGACAAAAATAGTATAAGCATAATTGATGGAGGAGGTGGAATTATCGAGAATGGAAAAATTACTTGGAATATAGGAACACTTGCAATAGGTGAAAGCAAAACATTTACTATTAGAGCATTGGTAAGCACTGGGCTTTCAGATTTAACTAAAATATTAAATACAGCAATAGTCGACTCTTCCGAAACAGATCCTATCTCAGATTCGGTAACAACAATTATAGAAATACCAATACTTCAAATTATTAAAAGCCAAGTATTACCTTTGAGTGTATCGCCAGGGCAAGTTATAACTTATGAGATAGAGTATAAAAATATTGGTTCTGCAACTTCATACGAGACAAAAATCACAGACATATTATCTTCAAATTTAGTATTTATTGAATTCATAGACCAAAAAGGTGATTTTGATAAACAAACTAATTCTGTTGTTTGGAATCTTGGAGACTTGAACTCTGGATCCTCAGATAAAGTTTCACTTAAGGTCTATATCAAAGTGCCAACACCTTCTAATACAGAAATTAAAAACATTGCCTTAATTGAGTCTCCTAATGCACTTCCGGTCTCCTCAGAAACTATTTCTACTACTACAATCTCCGCTTGTCTTGGTGGTCTTGTATGGGATGATAACAATAAAAATGGTATTTACGATGAGGATGAAAATGGAGTTGCTAATGCTAAGGTAATTTTATCTTGGAATCAAAATGAATATGTTGAAAGTGGAAGTATTACTTTAATAACAGATGATACAGGGCATTACGAGTATTCTGGTTTACCATATTTTATCCCGATAAAGATTGAAATATTAAAGCCTGCTGGGTTTGATCAAATTACAACTGCTGATAAATCTACAATCGTTTTCTTACCTCCAACCGCAGATGGAAAAGTTATTGATTACGTAGAAAATGAAATTCGATATCTTACAGCTTCAGGTTGTGTGAAATTTCTCAATGTCGGTATTTATCGAGATATAGTTATCGCTGATACTGGCAACTCGATTATTGTACCCATTACTTTAAGCCTACTATTTATTTTTATAAGTTTTACGGCTGTACTTCTATACCTCACTCGAACAAAAAAATGATTACTACAACAATATTTATCTCGCTTTGCATCCTGTATATCATAATTATTTTTATCCGTGGGATGCATCGAGAAAAGAACGCTAAATCAAAAAAGAAAAAAGAAGACGAATTGTAAAAAAATAAATTAAAAAATCATGAAAAATAAAATTATAAACCTAACAAAAAATCTAAGTATGGCATTTGTAACTTTTGCATTTTCCATGCTTGTGTTTACCTCAAGTGTTTTAGCCGTGAATGATCCGACAACGGAAATTTCTGGAATCATCGATCGTATCGTAAAGATCGTAACCCAAGTTGGTTCCGGAATTTTAATTTTATTTATTGTAAAAGATGCATTTGAAATGCTTCAAAATAAAGATAATCCAGCGTATCGAAATATTCTGTTGAGAGATATTTTTATGTTGATTATCGCTGCTATCTTTTTATTTAAACCAGATTTTATCCTAGAAGCAGTTAAGTTTATCGCAAATGTTTAAATCATTTCAAAAATTAAATACGGTAGGAGAAAAGTTAAAATTTCTTTTAAAAAAATATAGGGAATCGGAAAAGTCGACAAAGAAGTTGGTACAAAGAATTATTATATTCGGAATCGTACTTTTCTCACTTATAGGAACGGTTCTAGTCGCTGTACCCAATAATCAAAAGTCTTCAATTAAGTATGATGTACAAAAAGAAACTGTAGAAGAAATTGATACCTCTGCAATTGGATTACCTAATCCAATCGATATTATCAATCCCTTTGATAATTTACAGGAATCAATTATTGATGGTGTTTCGGAAATAATTAAACAGGCCGTCGGACTTTTTGACGATTATGTCGGCTTCACTCCAAATATTGCAAAGAATGATGGCGAAATAAAAAGTTCAAATGGTAATACTCTCCCGATGGGATTTGATAAATTTTATCGTGTTACTACGAATATAGCTTGGATTTTATTTCCACTTATTATTGTTCTCTATGGTTCTTTTCTTGTTTTGGAAGGGGGATTCAGAGGAGTGCAATTACTTCAACAAATAACAAAAAAAGTTTTACTCTTTGTTATAGGAATTATTGCTATGAGATTTATCTTCTCATTATTTATTGATTTAAATAATGGACTTTCTTCTTATGTATTACAAAATCTCTTAGGAAGTCCAAGATTATCTGATGCCTTATTAAACTCATTGGGACTAAGCATTTCTAATAATAAACTCACATTTTCAATTGAAGGTATTCTAAACACTTTTGGAGAAATCATTCTTTGGATTGGCCTGTTTTTTATGTTATTAACTCTGCTATTTCAATTTGTGATTAGATTTTTTCATTTACTTTTACATTGTTTGATTTATCCAATAGCTTTAATTATTGGACTTTTACCTGGTGGAGAACAATTTTTTCGTAGCTATATAGAGGAGCTTTTAAGAACATTATTCTTACAACCAATATTTCTTATAGGACTGGGAATTGTGATTCAAATTATAAGTAGTGTTGATCAACCAGTACCAAAAGTGGTACTGGGACTTGGTTCACTTGCCTTTATGAATTTGATCCCATCAATTGTTAATAGATTTAGCGGTATTTTATGGGGTATTGGAGGTTCTGTTGCAAGTGGAATTTTAGCTACAGCTACAATTGCTCAAGCAGGAAGAATGAAGGAAGGAATTGTCAGCGGACTTTCGGGTGGAAGTACCTCATCAATCCGTAATTTCGCTGGGAAAACAATTGGTGAGTCAATCATTTCTAAATTTCCATCGACAGGAGGAAATTATTCAAGTTCAAAAAATCTTTATCAAGCTAAAGACCAAACCAAAGAACTATATCCGATTAAGAGTAATCAAGAAGGCATGAGAGAGTTCCGAACTATACCAAGATCAGAAAATTCAAAGTCATACGAAGTAAGTATGGGAAGAACTTTTGATACAGGGAATAAAAAGCACTGGAATAATTTAACGAATTGGTATAAGTCGAACGAAGATCTTATTGCTGGAAAAACCTCAAATCAAATTAATCAATATCTATCTGATCCTTCAAATAAAAAAGAAATTATTCGTGATGCAAATAAAAGTGGTTTTTTCGCTTCTCAAGGAATCAGAACTATAAAAATCCCTTCTGAAAATCCGGAAGAA
>CAZHCC010000050.1:0-5749 GCA_964530975.1 uncultured Candidatus Saccharibacteria bacterium | reverse complement strand
TTTATGTTTTTCCAAAAGTCTTTAAGTAGTAAATTTGATAATTCATGCTCTCCCTTTGAAGATAATCGCCATTCTTCCCGTGGCTTCTCGGGTTCTACTTTTACTTCTGGATGAATTACAAATATTAATCTAGCCATACTTTAATTCTAGCATAAATATATCATTAATCTATTTATTGCGAATTATTATGAATCTAATAAAATTACTTCGCAAAAGTTTAGTTATAAACAATTACACTAACGTTTTAAAAGTGAAGTAGGGTGTGATTCCCTCACTGTGCCGCAACGGTTAAAGTCCGATCCTCTTAAGACATTATATATAGCTTCGGGCCAAAGCAGTGAATAATTTAGGAAGACAATCCGGAATTGATACAAAAAATCCCATTACTGAGAGAATGAGGGATATTGATTTTCATGAACCTCCGTTTGATCCTCTTTTAGAAATACGTGCATTAAGAGATGGAAGATTAACTCCCGAAGGTGCAAGGTCAAATCTAGAAAGTGCTCTTAAAGAAATAGAATTAATGGGAGAAGGAATTACAGTTTATTTTGAAATAAGGGATGATGGTCGACTCTGGCCAGTAGGTGGTAAAGAACCATTATTTGAAATGATGTCTCCTGATCGCCAGATAAATGAATTAGACAGGTCAAGAGCATATTTTGACCAGAAAGGAGCTATCTCTCTTGAGAAAGGACTGAATGGGTATTTCAGTGAATATGAGGAAACTAACGGGAAAGCAAAAGGGTTTAATTGGATTATGTGTTCACCAAGTATAAAAGCTCAAGGAGGAGCATTAAGTTTCGAATTAGGAGAAATGGTTGGAGAAGGACTTGATGCAAAGTTAAAGTCAAGAAGAGTGTTTCTGCCTTTAAGCCAGTTCGGTAATAGGAGTGAATATGAAGTTATCCAAGAAGTTTTGCAAACAATTTCTTTTGATGGAAGATTCCAGAAAATTAATTCATTTAAAGATGTACTGGGAGAAATAATCACCTTGAATGCAGGACTAAGCCCATTTGCATTAATTGACTCTCAATTGCAAAGAGTCTTAAGAAGATCACCCATTTATGGAATTGATGGGGAAATACTTTCTATTCAAGAACAAAATGATAAATTTAAAGTAATTCTTAATTCAATACCTGATGAAATCGCTGCCTATCTATGCTTCAATGCGCAATTTGTAAATTATTCAGATCGAGAGCTTGAGAATATGAGACCTGTAATAGTAGCAGAGAGAAATAAATTCCTGACTTTCTTCAGGAAACTTAATAAACAGCCTATACCAATAAATGGTGAGAAAAAAGTAAAAGTATTTGCAATTACCCAGTACGATATTATTCAGGCTCATGCATCGAAGAGTGCAGTGCTTTCTGGCAATTTTGGTGGATACTGTGCAGGAACATCATCCAGAAATCAAAACTCTGCTGACCGTCGGCCTCATATAATGTATATAGAGGGCCGACTTGTTCTTGTGCCTGCGGAAGGACCGGATAGTATCTTTTATTGTATCAGCTGCCATCGACCGGTTAATTACCCGAATCTAAAGTGTACATGTGGAGTGGTAAATCCCGATTTATGTCATATTGCAAATACAGCGTAATTTTTCTTCCTGTAATTTATTTTACTTCAAGTCTTTCTATCATAGATTCACTTAAATCTTTTAGAGTTGGATCATATTTTCCTTCAAGCTTGATTTTTCTTACTTCAATATGATTTGGAATATAGATAAATACCTCAGCACCTTCTGCGGATATTCTTTTGCGCAGTAGCAAAGAGAGACTTTGTAATTCTTCGATTTTTGCATCTTTTTTAACAAAAATTTCAATTATATTTATTTGCTGACTATTTTCCTGTGGCATTTTATTATCTTCCTGTTTAAATTCTTTTGGAGGTTCACTCACAACTAAGTTTGTCTCCGTTTTCGGTTTCTCAACTCTCAACTTTCTACTTCCAACTTTTAACTTTCCCTCTGCACTATTAACGATATTTTTATTCCATTTATCAAAAATAGTTTTAAGTTCATAATCTTTAATAACTTTAACTTCATCTGCGAGAAGTTGCATCTCATCATTACGTTTTTGAGTTTTACCCTTTATATGTAAATATTCTCCTATATTAAATTCATCACATTTCTCAAAAGTACGTGGGAAAATTGTTATCGAAATTGGACCTGAAATATCTGCAATTTCTACAAAGCACATTTGGTCGCCTTTTTTGGTGGTGATCTCGTTTTTCCTAGTTATTTGCCCAAATACTTTAATTACTCCTCCCTCTTTTTCTTCCTGCACTTCATGTATTAATTTATATCCTTTTGACTGGAAATATGGAGTTACTTTCATAATTAGACTCGGTGTAATTGATACTCCTAAAATAGCTTTTTCCCATTCGATCTTCTGTAAGTCATCAACTTCCTGTACATTAGGCAGCTTAGTTATTATTGAATGTGCCTCTTCACTGCTGGAAGCTCCGAACATATCCATCATTCCAGCACCTGTAGCCTGCTTTGACTTTTGAGATCTTATATAAATATCTTCAAATATTTGTAAAAGTGCGGTGCGTCTGCCAAATTCTTCCATAGCGCCAACTCGAATCAAAGCTTCAATTGAACCTTTGGAAACTACTTTATGGGTAATTCGTGCACAAAGATCATCAAGACTTTTGAATTCACCATTCATATTTCTTTCATCCACAAGACTTTGAATTGACTTCATTCCGACACCTTTAAGTCCACCAATACCAAATCTGATGATTCCTTCTTCCTCGATACGGAAATAAGCATCTGATTTATTAACACTTGGAGCCAATAGCTTTATGCCATGGACTTCAGCATCAAGTATATCTCGTATTAATTTATCCAGAGTGTCAATATCAGAAAGCATTAATGAAGCAAAAAACTCTGTGGGATAATTGGCTTTTAGATACGCAGTCTGATATGAAATATATGCATAGGCTGCAGTATGGGATTTATTGAAACCATAATCTGCAAATGGAAGAGCGTATTGCCAAAGCTCATCCGCAATCTTCTCCCCATAATGCGGATATTTTTTCAAAAAGCCTTCCTTGAAGTTCTTCTCTTCTGCTGCCATTACTTCGGGCATTTTCTTTCCGATAGCCCTTCGAAGATTATCTGCCTGTCCCAGTGTATAACCAGCCACCTGATTTGCAATCTGCAAAATCTGCTCCTGATAAACTGGAAGCCCATAAGAAATTTTCATTATTTGCTCAATTTCAGGAATCAAATATTTAACTTCTTCACGGCCAAATTTACGATCAATAAAAGCTGGAATGAATTTTAGAGGTCCAGGACGATAAAGCGCAAGCATTGCCGAAATTTCTTCAAGATTCTCTGGATGGAGTTCTTTTAGGTATTTACGCATCCCTGAAGATTCAAGCTGAAATACCGCTATAGTATCTGCTCTTCGAAATAATTCAAAGGTCTTTATATCATCCTCAGGCAAATGGTAAATATCAAGATCTATTCCTTTAGACTTCTTGATCATTTTCACAGCATTATCAATGATTGATAAATTGGCAACTCCAAGGAAGTCAAATTTCATAAGTCCAACTTCTTCAAGATATTTACCTTCGAACTGGGTAATAATTCTTTTGCCACTCCCTGATTCAACCTGAACAGGGCAGTAGTTAATAACAGCATTCGGAGCTGTGATTAAATATCCACAAGCATGTGTAGATATATTTCTAATACATCCTTCTATTCTTCTAACATATTTCAAGAGCTTAAAAAATCTCGGAGATGCTTGTGCAATTACTTTTAACTCACCATGACATTTTTTACATTCCGCTTGAACAGTTGAAGTTTCATAAAAAAAAGCATCCTGGCAGGTTGCACAAAATTGTACTTGCTTTAGATCACGTTCGTCTTCTTTAATAATAGCTCTAAACTCAGTAATTGCTTCCCGATTATCATCTACAATCTTTATCTCTTTTCCTGCAAGCTCATCTGCAAGCATTGCACTAATATTCAAGACTCGACCAAATGTAGTCGGTACAAGTTTTGACATTCTATCAATAAGATTTAATTCTATTGCCAAAACCCTGCCTACATCCCTAATTGCAGCCTTGGTTGTTAATTTCCCCAATGCTCCTACATTTACTACGCAATCCCTGCCATAACTGTTTTTTACATATTCGATTAATTGTTCTCTCTGGTTATCAGCTATATCCAGATCAATATCGGGTAAAGATTTCCTCTCAGGATTCAAAAACCTTTCAAAAAATAATTTCCACTTAAGCGGATCAACACTCGCAATTCCTAATGCATAACCAATTGCTGTACCTGCAGCCGACCCTCTCGCATTTACAGAAACTCCATTTGATCTTGCCCAGTTTGCAACATCCCATACTACAAGGAAATATCCATCATATCCCTTATCATGCACGACTTTTAATTCATATTCAATTTGTTTCTCAAGTTCCTCATTCCAGTATCCAAATCTCCCTGGTGCAGCCTCATATACAAGTTTACGTAAATAACTTTCTTCTGTCTCACCTTCAGGAATCTTGGGATATACCGGCTGGACTTTGCCGAATCCTATATTGAATGACTCAACCTGGTCTGCAATTTTAACTGTATTTTCAATTGCCTCAGGAAGATCTTTAAATAACTCTTCCATTTCTTCAGGTTTCTTGAAGTAATTCTGATCAGAATCCGGTCTTCTGCGGGAAGGGTCACTCATCAGTTTACCTCCGTCTATGCACCATAAAACTTCACGTACCTCGCTATCCTCCTGCTTTTCATAATACACATCATTAGTTGCGACAAGCCTAACCCCCAGTTTTTTACTTAGCTCAATGAGTTTTGGATTTACAATCTCTTCGC
Source organism: uncultured Candidatus Saccharibacteria bacterium (assembly GCA_964530975.1). Taxonomy (GTDB): domain Bacteria; phylum Patescibacteriota; class Dojkabacteria; order JAOAGR01; family JAOAGR01; genus CAZHCC01. The sequence goes on along the minus strand of CAZHCC010000050.1, from coordinate 912 downwards.
TATGCACACCAAGTCTTTGAATTTCCAGATAGAAATCTTCCCCAAAAACCCCTTGATAATATTTGGCTTTTTCTTCTGCCTCTTTTTCATTTCCCAGATAAATATTTTTCTGAATCTCTCCATACGCACCTCCGGAAAGCAAAATTATTCCCTCATGGTAAGTTTCCAGAAGCTCTTTGTCTATTCTTGGTCGATAATAAAATCCTTCCAAATGAGAATAAGACACAATTTTTATTAAATTTAAATAACCTGTTAAATTTTTGGCAAGCAATACAAGCTCAGATGTTTTTTGATCAATATTTGATTCTTTATCAAAACGGGTTCGTGGTGCAAGGTTTGCATGTACTCCAAATATTGGTTTGACTCCTTCGGCATTGCATTTGGACCAAAATGAATAAGTCGGATACATTGATCCATTATCTGTAAGAGCTATAGCCGGCATTCCCATTTCTTTAGCCTTCTTGATAATCTTGTCAACTTTCATAACTCCGTTCAAAATTGAATTATCTGAATGGGTATGTAGATGGACGAACATGTTGAATCATATGCTGGAAATATTATAGTAGCAATTATAACGGAAATAACTTTAATAATGGTGATTTTATTTTAGTCGTACTGAGTATTAGAGGATAAGACTCAGGACAAATGGCTGATATAATCTTGGTGTATAAGTAAGCAAAAATACATCGGAAATATTCTTCATGCAAGCATTAGCAATAATATATATGTTAGAGGATACACATTCTGTTATAATAATACATGCAAGAAACAGTTCAAAATGAAGAACCGCAAAAAAATTCTATAGACTCACATCCTGCTGTTCTATTTGGAATAGTAGTTCCCTCTATTCATGATATATTTATCAATTATCTGATTGCTAGAATTAAATTTGAAGGGTCAATACCGCAGGGA
>CAZHCC010000049.1:0-5826 GCA_964530975.1 uncultured Candidatus Saccharibacteria bacterium | reverse complement strand
CGAATTTTAGCTTCTATATAGGATGGATTTTTTGAGACTTTCGCAGCAATACTATCAACTTCAATTTCAAATTCCTCCTTCAGTCGCAAATATGCAAATCCCTCCTCTATCGGATTTAAATCCTTCCTATGTACATTTTCAATCAATGCGACCTCCGCCATCTCCTGATTAGTCAAATTGCGTACTATAACAGGGACTTCATTGAATCCAGCCAATTTAGCACCATTTAGCCTTCTTTCTCCCGCCGCTACATAATAGTCTACAGAATCCTTAATAGGAACAACGGTTAATGGAAGCATAACACCTTTTTCTTTTATGGATTCTGCAAGCTCCATTACAGAAGCGATAGTTAGATTGTGTCTTGGTTGATATGGATTTGGTCTTATCCTATCAATATTTAAATACATAAATCCCTCTCTTCTCTCATCCTGAATGTTTTCAGGTAATAAAGAGGATAAACCCCTGCCTAATGAACGTTTTTGTGGTCCTAATGCCATATTATCTTTTTAATTTTCTATATATAATTGTAAAAATAAGTGTAAAAATTGCATATATTCCAAATGAATTCGCAAGTGACTGGATACTGAAAATATAATTTAAATTTGAGGGCATCGTTATATTATTACTATTACCAAGCACCTCATCAGATACACTGGAGACTATTGTAATTTGGGGTTGTATTTGGAGTTGAGGAGGCATTAATTTTAAGCCTACAAAATACGGGATTATCATCACACTCAATAGCATCATTACCGAAGATAATATTTTGAACATCACATTCATCATTACTACAATATAAAATATAAGTTTTTAATTTACAATCTTCATATAATTATTTGGATTTAATTATTTCAATATATCGAGAGGAAACCCAACCAGGTTTTTCATTAAAATCAATTTTGTAATAACCATTTGATAAATCACTATATAAATATTGACCACCTTCTGATGCTCTACCAGTCTCAGGAGCTGAGCCCGAAGCATCCTTACGAACAATTAGGTAACCAATACCAGTAGGTTTAATCTTTAGAACTTTTTGACCAATATCTGAAATTTCATATGTCAATTCAAATTTATTTTTTATTTCATCATTTATCTCAAAAAGCATTTCTTCCTTATAATTTCCAGGGAGAAGCGGAGTTTTTATTTTAAAATTATAAGTTTTAGATCCTCGGGCATCGACAAGACTTTTTTTATCTTGGAAAATCGTTTTCGTAGTGACCCATATATCGGGAACGAAGATTGACGAATCCTTTGCTGTTTTAACTGCAACTTTTAAACTCTCTCCAAAATAAGCATCAAAGTCACTTGAATTTTGTATCGTTATACTTGCATCAACATAAGCATTTGGCGGGAGTCCAATTAGTTTGTTCGGGGAGGAAACTTTAAGGTCATTCATCAACTTCTTTGAAAAATCAATATCATTTATTAACTTTATAAATTCTGTACTTATTGGATTGATTTCGCTGAAATCTAATTCTACTTCGTTCTCACGATTAACGATTGCAAATTTACGTATCTCAATATCTTTTGGGGAAGTAAGGTCAGACAACGGTATGATTCTTTCAGTTAAAATTGTTTTAATACGAGTTATAGCCCCTTCAAAATTCTTTAACTCAAATACATCACGATAGACTAATAAGATTAACACTTCTGCACTAGAAAGATTCGTTTTACTTCGGGATTTATTTTTTTGTGCGGATAATGTAAAGACATCACCATCCTCAAAAATAATGTAACCGGGAGTGAAACCCTTTAATCCGTTTCTAGGGAAATAGTAAAATATATCTTTAGCAAATGTATTATTTGAAACATTGAGTGATGTATTACGCTTGATTGGAGAGATTATGACCTTCTTAATACGATTAAAATAATTAGAACCCTGTACAAGTGTTGAATCCTGTTTTAACTCAATAGCAAATATAGGCGAAGAAAAAAGAATAATTGCTATAGAAAAGCTTCCCAAGAGTTTAAGAAATCTTGAATTCACATACTTTTTTACCAATTGGCAAAAATAAATGCAAGTGGATAGCCTATAGCGCATAATGGTCATTTTATGGTAAAATCTAATATATAATGAATCCAACAGGAACAAACTATAGTTGGTCTAATACTACTCAATGGAGTCAAGTTCCTTCTTCTACTCAAGATCAAATTGTACAGAATACTAATAATATCCAGGCTCCAGCACCAAGTGATAATTCTATGAATTCCACTTCACATAAGCCACGAAAAGATATGATTACAAGACTTTATAGGACTATTCTTGGGAGAGATCCTGATACTGCAGGCTTAAATTACTACTTATACAATACACATATCTCTGAATTACAAATTGCGAGGGATATGTTTGAGTCCATTGAACATAATGAAATGCTTATGAAATCAAAGGATATTAGAGAGATGATTCGCAAAACAGAGGAAGCGAACAAACGTATGAATGATATGGAGTATACTCTTCAAAGTCTACAAACTCTTAATGAGAATTATAAAAATTTAATTAATCAAAAGACTCAGTCAATAAATGAACTAAGAGCCAGATTAGGCATGACTAATGAGTATGAAATGCAAGAAATCATACCACATCAGAGCAATCTCCATCATGGGCATCAACCGTATATAGAAGAAAGTAGTTATAATCAGTATCAGGCTTATTCAGATCAACCGGTAAATCAACAGCAATATTCGTCATCCATTCAAAATGCGCAGGATGGAGATTATATGATGCTTCAGGACCCTTTTGCGGAAGAAAATAGTCAAAGACAAGGTTGTCTTGGATGGTTAAAAGGATGGCTAAAATTTAGTTGATAATCCAAGTAGAAATATTATTATAAATCGAACTAGAGTTATTGATTTCTGCCGGTATAAATAAACCGATATTCTTTCTTGAATAAATAATCATTGAGGGATTAAAGAGGAATATAGCGGGAGCAGATTCATCATAAAAGGACTTCTGGAAACGAATATACTGCGACTTTCTTTCATCGGTTCTGGATAAAATCCTTGCATCTGAGAGTGTACGATCAGCAACTTTCGAACTAAAGCCCGTAAAATTTAAACCTGGAGATGAAGATCTACTGGAATGCCATTCAGAAAAAATATCAGGATCCTGATTTTTATCGACATAGGTTAGTAAAACATCAAAATCCCGATTACTGACCACCGCTCCAAAGGAGTTCTGAGTAATCGTACCATTTACAATATTTACAGAAAGCGGGGCTAGGATTACTTCTACCCCTATCTGCTCTAACTGTTTCTTTAATAATTGCAAAAGAGTTTCGTTAAATTCGCTATCAAGGTAGGATATCTTTAGAGACAGTCGTTTACCTCCTTTTGCATAAAATCCATCCTGCTTCTGATAGCCCAAAATAGTTAGTGCTTTTTCTAATTCTGATGGATTATAGATATTTTTATTAAGTATCTCCTCAGAAAAAGCCCAGGAAGTCTGATCAATCGGTCCATATATTTCACGTAATGAGACTCCCATTTCTTTCGCAATATTTGTTCTGGATATTGCCTGCATTAATGCACGACGAGGAATTACAAGTGTATTGAATATTGTTGCTGAAGTGTTTTTTGCATTTAAATTGAAATATAAAGCTACTTTACGATTTCTTTTAATTGATTGTGCAAAATTAAGATTTTCTGCAATCAATTCATTATGAATAGAATCTCGTAAGTTTTCATTTCGTATAAATATATCTACATTTCTTAATTTCAATGCTGTATTTAAATCATCATAATTTTTGTAAAAACGAAAAGTATACCCGTCAAATCCCACTTTTTCTCCATAATACTTTTCATTCATAACAAGTGATAGCTCCTCAATACGATTATTGCTATATAAGAACTTTCCGGATGTTATAGGTTTCTTACCAAATTCGGACAAATGCAATCGGTTAATATCAGGTTTTGTATAGTTAAAAAGAATATGTTTTGGAAGGATTGGGAAAACTAATTCATAAATATATGAAGCATTTGGTCTTGGAGCACCTTGGTTTTGTAAGGAAATCTTGAGCTGTGTTGGTGAAACAACTGTTACATTTATATCATTTCCATTTGCGGCACCTGCATATATTGTATCTTGTCCAAGCGATCTGATCGAATTAAGTGTGAATTCAATGTCTGTAGCTGTAAGCTGAAATCCATCACTCCAATAGACATCATCACGGATATTAAGAATCAATTCTTTAGCATCAATAAACTGGTAATCTTTGACTACATCATTACCGAGTGTGCCATCTGGATTCTCAATAAAAAGTGTAGAGAATAATAAAGATGATACTTTACGTCTCAAATCAAGGACCACCTCATCTTTGGATGAAGTTAGTAATGGATCTGCATTCAGTAATGTGTCCACTCCATCAACTTTAGGTAGCAATAAGCCTTCCCTTACAATACGAGGTGATTGTCTATATGTATAATTATAAAAGGCAAAGGAGTTAGTCAGAAATATACCGAGAATTAATAGATATACTCCGAGCAGGATAAAAATATAATTAATAGTATTTAACCAATCCTTCACCTTATCCATTGTTTAACTAATAAAGTAGTACAAAATACTAGTGACTACTAATAAAACACCAAAAACAATTGTTAAATAAAATAAAAATTTTTCAAAACCCCTCCTTGTTCTATAATATTCGCCACCGCTTGCAACTGAAGAACCTCCTAATATTGACCCTGTACCACCACCTCTTTGTTGCATTAAAATTGCAAGTATAAGTACTACTGATAAGAAAATTTGTATTCCTGCTAAAATATTTACTGAGTTCATTTGTTGTTTATATTCTCTCTAATTTTTGTAAATAAAGCTACATATGCCTTATTATTTACATAATAATAACCAATCAAGTTTCTTAATCTGACCTCATCATTATTATATGTCTTCTTTGTTTTTGAATCTAATCGACTAAGCTCAATTTCAATTTCCTGTTCTGTAGGGATAATTTCGTTTTGTCTGCCATACTCCTGTAATATCAATTCAAATTTAACGTCCTTCTCCGCTTGAGACTTCCACTCTTTTTTTAATTCATCCAAATCCACCTTCGATTTTTTTAAATATTCCTCTGGATTCATTCCAATTTCTTTGAACTTTGCAAGATAATTATCTAAGCGCTTATCCAGTTCACGATTAATCAATGCATCAATCTTTTTAAAGTTGGACTGAGCGATTAATTCAAGCTTTATTTTCTCGTCCCAATCTAAAACTGCTGATTGCTCATAAGTACGATTAATAAATTCTTCTACAAATTTCTCTAGAGTCTCATATGACGAAATTTCTGCATTTTCATTAGTGATACCTGATTTCTCAAAGAAATCTGAATCTAACTTTTCTATGGAGTATTCTTCTTTCTTAATAGAAGAATCTAATTTATTAGCATAGGAAAACCATATATTCTGGACTTCTTTTTGAATTTCTTCCTTATCAGCTTTTTTTGTATCCGGTTTCTCAACTTTAATCTTTGATAAATCTGCTATTGTAACCAGCGGCATTGGCAGATAAGTCATTAGTATTTTTAGGTCACTATCTTGGGAATCATTTACCGAAGAGACAGATTTCACCTGAAAGGGTTCAAGCGGTTTAGGATCTAATTCACCTAGATCAATAATTGCATCATTAACAATAATTTCAATTGACTTATCAGCTACCTGATTATATCTATTAGCCAAAACCACGTTTTTTGGAACTTTCCCTTTACGAAAACCAGGAGCAGTACTAATTCGTATAACTTGATCTAAAGCTTTTTGAAAATAAGAATCGAAATCGCTCTTAGATACCAGAATTTCTATTTCCTCAAGGAAGGTCTCAGCATTATAGGTATG
>CAZHCC010000048.1:0-5864 GCA_964530975.1 uncultured Candidatus Saccharibacteria bacterium | reverse complement strand
CCCTGGGTAGCTTTATTTATTAAATTTTTAAATTTAGCGCTTTCAAATCTTTCTATATCAAGGGAGGAAACCTTTCTTGGTAGTTCTACATACATATACTCATGCCACTTATACCAGCTCATCTTATTTAGATAAGAACTGAATTGCCATAAGAAAAAACTAATAGTACTTGCAGCAACACTTATACCGAAGTACATATAAATTTCATTAAGCCTGGCAGTATCACCCCCAATATATGCAACTATGCTATTTAGCATCTGTCCCCATAAATAGCTGCTGATTGCAGGTATAAAAGCAAGGATTACAACTGTAATTGTGAAAAAGGACAGGCCTATCTTATCAATTTGCCAATATAATTTATAAGTTCTTACTAAATTTCGAATTAATTTTTTTAAAGTATTTTTTTTCTTTTTTTTGGAAATTACTTTCTTAATTTCTGACATAAATTTCTATTTAGAAAAATAATAATCTCGATTATGCTAGGCAAAATAATGCCTGCTATTCGGGTATTGGAAAAAGCCATTAGCATGCTAAGGCTTAAAAAATGAGTATCATTTTTGTATACGGAAGTACTAGCGTTGCAATTATAGGCCATCAGAGGTACAATTGTAAAGACTAGAGAGCTTCTAAAAGGTGAAAGGGAGTAAGTATGACTTTTGGTATAACTTAAGAATTTATCTTGAAAGAGATAATCCAAGGTGGAACCGCACTGATTAAATCAGTAAATCAATAACTCAGTAAATTTAACTGAATTATTAAGTTACTAGATTAAATTTGGGCCCTGGGCAGAAATGCCCAGGGCCTTTTTATTTAATAAATGATTTTAAACTTAAACCGACTAAAAAGAAATGACAGAAGAAGTACAAAACGCAATAAAAGACTCAGCTTTACTTGTTGTGGAAACAATGGGATTTCCACTAAATTCAGATGGAGTTGAAGGTATCGATGCTTTTATAGAGAGATTAAGAGAAAAATACAGTGAAAGTGATGAAGATTTCAAAAATGGTATTGTCTTTAGACTTGGGTCCTTTTTGGGTGAGGCGATTATAGTGAATTTTGGCGGCGAGTGGATTGAAGATGAAGGACATTATGCAATAAGTTTCGATAGTGATAGCTCTAAGAATAATATTGCTTATGTTTTTTCAAAAATTATGAAAAGATTTGAAGACATTGAAGATGATAAAATACTATCTTTCTATAATTCAATTGGTGAAGTAATGGGTGGCGATCTATTAAAAAAAGACATATAAGGCGGAAAATAAGTAAAATGAAAATACATTTAGCCAAAATTGAAGATATTGAAGGAATTATTGAATTAGATAAATCCGATGATTATTATGATTTTGCAACTTCACCCAGAATTCTTCTAAGGGCAATTGAAAGAGGCCAGCTGCTTATCTGTATAAGTGAAGAAGAAAAGATAATCGGTTATATAAGATATGGTTTTTTATGGGATTTAGAAACTCCATTTATAGAGATGATTCGTGTACTACCATCACTAAGGCGAAAAGGTATTGCCGAATTACTTATTCAGAATCTGGTTAATAAACTGAAAAATGAAGATGAAAAATATGATAATTTAATTAGTGCATTAAATTCTACAAATGAAATTTCCAAAAAATTTCATGAAAAAATGGGATTTAAGCAAATTGGGAAAATTGATTTAGAAAAGGAAGGTTTAACCGAATTATTTTATAGACTTGATTTTGAGAAACCAATTCAGGAATAAAATATATTACAAATAAAATAAAAATGGACAATAAAACACAAAATAAACTAACTATAGAAAAGCTCGCTGCATTTACCAAAACCAGAGGCTTCGTTTACCCTTCAAGTGAAATTTACGGAGGCCTCGGAGGTATTTATGATTATGGCCATTATGGATATTTGCTTAAAGAAAATATCAAAAATGCATGGGTTAAATCCATGCTTCAGGATAGAGATGATATTGTAATGCTTGATTCCGCAATATTTATGCATCCAAGAACATGGGTTGCATCAGGACATGTGGATTCATTTGATGATCCTATGGTTGATTGCAAAGCTTGCAAAAATAGATTTAGAGCTGATCATCTGCTGGAAGAATTCGGAGTGGAAATTGATGATAAAGCACCTATTGAAGAATTAAATGCGCAGCTTGATGCATTAAGACATGTAGATAAACTTAAATGTCCGATTTGCGAAAAAAAAGATCTAACTACTGCAAGAAAATTTTCATTGATGGTGAAATCAAATTTGGGCTCACCAGTGGATACTTTAAGCGAAGAAAATACAGTTTATTTACGACCCGAGACATGCGGTGGTATTTATCTTGAATATAAAAATGTAATTGATTCCTTGCATCCTAAACTTCCTTTTGGTATTGCCCAGGTAGGAAAAGCTTTTAGAAATGAAATTGTTGCAAGACAATTTGTTTATAGAACAAGAGAATTTGAACAAATGGAAATGCAATACTTCCTTCATCCTGATCAGATGAAAGAGAAATATAATGAATGGAAAGCATTTAGATGGGCATGGTATTTAGAATATGGTATTTCTGAAGAAAATCTTCAATGGTATGAACATGAAAAACTCGCACATTATGCATCAGAAGCCTATGACATCAAATATAATTATTCTTCTCTGAATGGATTTGCAGAAGTTGAAGGTATTCATGCAAGAGGAAATTGGGATTTGTCTCAGCATTCAAAATTCTCAGGGGAGAAAATGGAATATTTTGATCAGGAAAAAAATGAAAAATATATTCCGCATATTATGGAAACATCAGTAGGACTTGGAAGACTTTTCATGATGTTTATTGATAATGCCTATACTGAAGAGGAAGTTATATCACAAAATTCTGATGGAAGTTCAAAGTCGGAAATTAGAATAGTTTTAAAAATTGATAAAAGACTTGCTCCTATAAAAGTTGCGGTTTTACCTTTAATGAAGAAAAACGGTTTAGCAGAAAAGGCAAAAGAAATTTATGACTCAGTCAAAAGAGATTTTGTATCTGAATATGACGAATCAGGATCAATTGGAAAAAGATATAGGAGGCAGGATGAAATTGGTACACCATATTGTATAACAATTGACTTTGATACTTTAGAGAAAGACACTGTAACAATTCGTAATCGGGATACAATGAAACAGGAAATTGTCAAAGTGGAAGAATTATTAAATTATTTAAAAACCAATTTATAAATTCAATAAATCAGTAACTCAGTATTATTCAAATGACCGAGTTACTGATCATAAGTAATAACCAGAATTTTACCAGGATATTGAATTTTTAAAAGCTAGATCAGGGGCAGCAATGAACTAGCTCAAGAGCTAGGGAAATATCTAAATTCTTAGTTATTTCGTGATAAAGATATATTCATTAAAGTTGGAGAAGTTCTATTAGACATTAATGAAATAATTACTTCCTGGCCAGGAGAAACAAGCAGACTAATTGGTAATGCAGAAGCATCGTCTAATGAATATGGAGTATTATCAATATAAATAGTTTTTTGCTGATTGGTTTTGACCTTTAGGTCTCCCACTACCCTTACATTTAATTCAAAAGATTGTGTAGAAGTAGAAGTATTTATTATTATAAAAACCGGTATCTTACCAAAACGTTTGAATGTCTCAATTGATAAATTATAATTTGAATCAGTTAGTGTAGATGAATGTTTGTCAAAAAACGAAAGATTGGCTGTATCCTCAATGATAAGCTCCTTAAGAGTTTTCAAAGTACTTACGCCTAATACATTATTACTTTGTCCTTCGGAGATAGATTCCGGAGATACAGTTTCATTGTTCGCAACAGACTGTACATTGGGTACTACAGATGGCTGATATGCACTTTTGACGACCGGTTCTAGGTTTTTGGCCATAACAATTGGTAGGACAAAAAGTGAAACCAATGCAATAAGCATGAATGTTTCGGATGAAGTATTGAGCAGATCCGCAATTTTTTGAAAGATATTAGTTTTTTGCATTTTATTTATAGTTATGGAATAAAATTTCTTCTTCTATATTTTCTATCATAATCCATAGAAAAGTTAAACAAAAGAATATACTAAGTCCAGCGACCCAACCGAATGTTTTGCCTGCTAAAAACGAAAGCGCTATATATACTGTAGTAACAATAAGGAACATACCCCAAACGAAGGCTTCTTTATACATATGTATTGATGATTTCAGTAAGTGAAGTAAATCAAATTTAGCCAATTTAAGGACAAAGTATGGAGATGCTTTTTTGTGATTAAATAATAATGACTTCCCTGTTATAACAAAAGCTCCAGAAAGTATAGAGATGAATACAAAAAGATTTGAGTAACTCTCCACCATAATTACATCCTCAATTCGAGGATATGCAGGCTGAAATGAGAATAATATAAAGCCCGTCTGTTCAATGCCCACAGGTAACCCAAGCAAGCTATTTAACCCGAAAACACCAATTATTTTGGCTGCAATGAATAATGCAGCTGGCAGAATAGCTAAATCGACCAATTCAAAAATAAGCGATGAATTTTTTTCTTGTTTTATGGAATGCATGCCCTAATTTGCATTCCAAGATAGTAATTTTTTTGGGTTTTGTAAAGAGGATTAAGGTTTTGTTAAAACTTATTGCACTGCGAATTTGCCGGAAACAATCTCCATCCCGAAACAAAATTGTAACCGGCAAATTCGCGATTGCTTTTTAATTAGTATTCGATTTATCAAATGGTTTTTCGGAGGATGAGAAATAATTTGATTTCTTCGCAGGTCCAGCCTCTTTATCAACTGCAAACTCTGAGGCTCTTACAAATGGTGACTGTTGTATAGATCCTTCAGGATTTTGTACAGGGGTGGTTGGTGCGGAGGAACTAACTTTGGCCTCTTGCTGAGTTGCATAGGTAGGCTCTGATGCTTTTGTGGAAGTATCCTGAACTGGTGTGGAAGCAACCTCCTGTTCTGTTGGCAAAATACCTTGACTCACTGCTTCACCGGAAAGTCCTTTTAATATGCTCGCTGTCGAATCAGCGGCATTCTGGTTAAATGCAGCAATTGCATAATTAGTATCCGGAATTGCATTTAATTTTCCTACAATGGTAGAAATATTTGCATCATCCGATATCGAAGTAATATAGGCATCACTTTGATTTAAAGAACGCTCATATACAATAAAAGCATATTTATAATCCCCCTTAATATTTTTTGGGATAAATTTTGAAGCTTCAAAATTATTTACATTATAATTTAATGTATTGAAGTCTGCTGTCGTCAGTGATGAATAAATTACTTTTCTGGAATCATCAACCTTGGTATTTTTAAAAACTCTTTCCTGCAGAGCCAAATCACTTTTCAATAACTGGTTATTATATGACTGGAAGAATTTACTTAAATCAATTCCATATTTGCCTGCAAGAATTGAAAGAATTTCATAAGTCTTTGATGACTTTGCTCTTTGAAGCCCTTTAGTCCTTCCAATAAGTCCATATGCTGTAATTGAGGCAATAACCTCATCGATTTGTCCTCCAAGCTCTTCGTAATTATCAAAAATAAATTCCGAAGTTGATGAATATGCAGACGAATCAAGTGACGCTTTCGGATTACCATTTAAATCAAAATCCTTGCCCAGGGAGATTAAATTATAATTTTCAAATGCGTCTTGATTATTTGTATAAATCTTTCCAAGATAATCTGACTTGGCAGTATTAATAATAATTACAAGATCATAAATACCACCCTGCTTCGAGAATGTCACTTTAGAAAAGTCGATTTCTCCTTTTTCAGGAACTAGAATTAAATCAACGCTATCAGCGGATCTGCTCCATGTAACATTAACACGGTCTTGTACTCCTCCGACATTTAGAACATAGGAAATAGGCTTTATATCTGTAATTACATTTGAA
>CAZHCC010000047.1:0-5978 GCA_964530975.1 uncultured Candidatus Saccharibacteria bacterium | reverse complement strand
CATTAGCGGTTGTGCCCTGGTTGCCTGATTTTGTTGCGCCAATTGTTTTTAGTATACTTTCCGCATAATGGTTATTGCTTTTTGTGTTTGTATAAAATACAATTTTTTCGAGCTTTGGCGATGTATGAGTATATACTAACTGAGTTGGTTTTAAATCATATTTATTAAATGATTCATTCATTATTAATTTAACTTCGGAAGTTGCTAAACTATTTTTTTTCAACTCAGTTTGTAGCTGATCTAAGAAAAACAAAGCAGGTTCGGGCATTTCGGCTTCAACTTCATAATGTTTTTTATTTGGAGGAATTGTACCCGTAACTTTTCGCGTACAACCATTTGGATCTCCAAAAACAAAAGCATCATCTTCTGTTCCGGATGAAATAACGGATGATTGAATGGTTATTTTTTTTGAAAAATAAGAGGGAGAAATACTTTCTAATTCTGCTGTTGAATGAGCCGCTCCACTATTATAAAACAACGAAAATTTATTATCACGATAGGAAAGTCCGTTAGCTCCGGCGCCAAAATAATTTCCTATATCACCCCAAATCCAGGTACTGGGAATTGCGTTATCAAAACAGGAAGCATCTGCTATAATTGAACCATTTACTTTTTTTATCCCTTTGGTTTTTAATTTTTGAATAATGGGATTATAAAATGCAGAATCATTATTATAAAAGTAGGAAACTGCAATTATTTTAAATTTAACTAATTTAAGCTGGCCTTCTTCAATTAATTCCCTGTTCAGGGCCATTTCAAAGCTTTCGCCATCCTCAATGCCACCTCCAGCCATTAGGGTAAATTCACCATTACTTTTTTTGAAAATTACAACTGACTCTTCGTCCAAAAGACAATAGGCATGAATATGAGTAATTTTCGAAAGATTCATCACCTCACTTTCACTACATAAAAATAGATCTTCTCGGAGAATCTCTTGATTATGTTGAAAGTCTTTTGAGTATAATTTCTGCATTAAAAAATCCTATCTTCCAAAGATAATTTCGCTAAATTCCACCAAAACTGTCCCAATTACAATAAGATACCATATAGCAAGAATAATCCAGAAATATCCTTTTTGGATAAAGTTCTGAACTTTCGAGTTAAAATTTTCTCCGAATTCCAATGTATTCTCTTTCAAGGTAATTAAAAGGAAACCATAGAAGATATTTGTTGCGGAAATGCATGAGACAAGGCAATAAATACATAAAGCACCAATAACGAATACACTTTGCCAAAGCAGCCAATATGAGAAAATGAATGCGATAAAGGAGCCAAGCAAGGCTGCAATATTCACCCACTTACCCAAATCTTTCTTGAAAAGAAGAATTGCACCAAGTGCAAGTGTAGCTCCATAGCCTATCAACCCAAAATATGTATTTGGAAAACCAAGCAATTCCGCCTGCCATGATCTCATAACCGTAGTACAGTTAATTGCGGAGTTTATATTGCAGGATAAAGCAGCTTCCGGGTTCTTTAGCACTTCAAGATATTCAATGCTTAAAGTTAGTGAAGCATATAAAGCAGTGAGTGAAAAAATCACAATAATCAGTCCTGCCATTGAGTTAAAGGTGAAGTATTTTTTCATTAGAGAATTTTAACACTTTCAATACTTTCAACAAATAAATTACTTTATGCTTTACATCTTCTTTATTAATTCATGTTAAAATAAGATATGGAAAGACATTTGAATATAGCTAGAACATTGACCAGACTTCTTGATAATCAGTTTGACATGGGAGGATTTAAATTCGGGCTTGATCCAATAATTGGCTTGGTACCAGTTTTGGGTGATATTCTTCCAGCAGGTGTATCGGCATATTTGATATGGGTTGCTTATAAACTTGGATTACCTAGAGAGAAATTATTGAAGATGGCACTGATATCTATTGCAGATATCGGAATAGGGTTTGTACCGGTGCTTGGTGACTTTGTCGATATATCATACAAATCTTATCAGCGTTCATTGGATATCATTGAAGAGTATTTAAAGTCATTCGAGTCAAGAGTAATAGAGGGAGAATTTAGTAAATCAGTAAATCAGTAAAGTGGGAAAGGATCCAGGAATTGAATTTGTTTTCATTTAAACTACACTTTGTTGGAAACTAGATTATGAACACAGTTTTTACTGATAAGATTTTAGGCTGGGGACTTACATATGATGATGTAATCCTTATACCTCAATATTCAGAAATAAGGTCAAGGGATGATGTTGATACATCCATTGATTTTGTTGGTAAATTTAAATTAAGAGTACCCTTGACGGTATCAAATTACGGAACAGTAATCACACCGGGACTATGCATTAAAATGGCAGAGCTAGGTGGGATAGCATTTATTCATCAATTCCAAAGTATAGATGCTCAGGTTGAAATGTTAAAAGAGGTGAAATCTTCCAATATGCTTGCCGGCGCTGCAATTGGTGCAACAGGTGAATTCCTGGAAAGAGCAAAAGCATTGGTAAAAAATGGTGCAGATGTTATTTTGATAGATTCTCCGCATGCGCATACTGCTTTTGTAATTGAGGCAGTGAAAGCATTCAAGAAGCTATTCCCGGATATGCCTTTGATAGCCGGTACAGTAGCAACCGGACAGGGATGCAATGATCTTATAAACGCCGGTGTTAATGGAATTAAGCTCGGAGTTGGTGCTGGAGGAGTTTGTTTGACCAGGATTAATGCAGGATCGGGAGTGCCTCAAATTACTGCGATTTTGGACTCGGCACAGATTTGCAGGGATAATGGTATAACCCTGATTGCAGATGCCGGAATTAGAAATCCGGGTGATTTGGGCAAAGCAATAGGAGCAGGCGCAGATGCAATTATGTCCGGTTCTATTTATGCCGGTACGGATGAAGCAGGTGGCGATTTAGTCGAAATTGAGGGTAAACGGTTTAGAACGTATGCGGGAGATGCTTCAGAATATGCAAAAAAAAGAAGACTGGAGAAAGATCCAAATTATCGTAAGAATTCTACAAATTATGTAGAAGGCGATCATGGACTTGTTCCATGCACTGGCCCTATTGAGGGAATTGTACAGAAGTTTGAAATGGGCCTCAGATCCGCTATGAGCTATTCAGGTGCACAAAGTATTAAGGAATTTCAATTAAAGGCTCAATTCTTACAAATGACACAAAGCGGCATTAGAGAGGCTGGCTCGCACGCTATCGCCCGTAAATTATGAGCTGGATTTCGTTAATGGATACAAGAATTTGTATACAGAATTTATATTTGGTATAAAAAGGTGTTATAATAAATAAGTCAAAATGGACAATCAAACAGTAATGACTGCTGAACCAGCAGATGTACAAAAAAATAAAGTAATGGCAATGTTGGGGTATTTAATTTTCTTCTTGCCTTTGTTATTGGCAAAAGATTCTAAATTCGCTAGATATCATGCTAATCAAGCTACTTGGGTATTTATTATCTCCCTTGTTGCTTCTATTGTTTTCGGAATGGTTGCAGGATTTTTACCAGCACCACTTAATGCAGTTAGCTCTGTTCCAAGCATATTCTCTTTAATTTACTTTGTATTGGGAATCATGAATGTATCAAAGGGTGAAATGAAACCACTTCCAGGTTTTGCTACACTTCCAGTATTATTCAAGTAATAAATATTAATTTCTAAAAGCCTCACTTTGTGAGGCTTTTTATTTTACCTATATGTTCGATTTATATTATGAAGAGAATGGCCAGGGTAAAGTTATTGTACTTTTGCCCGGACTTCTGGCTTCAACACGCTACTGGAATGATATTAGTGAGATTCTTTCTAACGACTTTCGCGTAATTGTTATTGATCAATTAGGTTTCGGGAAATCCCCTAAGCCGGATTCACTTACTGACTATTCAATCGAAGCAAATATAAAATCATATAAGAAACTTTTCGACAAATTGAATATTACAAAAGTAGACCTTATGGTTGGTTATTCAAGCAGCTCTATTCTAGCATCCAGCTTCTGCTATGAATACCCTGGTTTGGTAGAGAGGCTTCTTTTGATAACCCCTCCGATTTATAAAAGTAGAGAAGAATCAATTATTTCTTTGAATAATTCGTTTAGAACTTATAAATCAATGATGTGTACGAATTGGAGATATTTTTTTATTCCTTTTGTCACAATATTTCGGCCTATACTTACTTTATTTGCACCGCTGATTATCACCCATGTAAAGACGGAATCTGCAAGGGATGTATTTAAATTTACATGGAAATCACTATATAATTCAATTGAAAATATTATTATCCGGCAGAATGCTGCGAGTGTTCTGGAAAATTTAACAATGACTATTAAAATTCTTTATGCAAAAGAAGATAATATTGTTAATGAAAAGAATTTACTTAAAATAAATAGATTAAATAAGAATATTTCACTTATTAAACTGAACTGCTCTCATCAAATACCCTTGGAAAGGCCGGGTGAAGTAATAGATACAGCGATAGAACTTCTTAATTCGTAAATCCACTTTCATTAATAGGGTTATTTATAATCCATTTTATACAATTTCAAGGTCTCCTCTCTAGCTTTTTTATGATCTACTACCGGATTTGGATAGTCTTGTCCAATTATAACTCCGCATTCTTGCTGTTCAGGAAGACTCATTTCTAATCGAGAATAAATACCGGAGAGTTTTAATATTAATCTGGGATATCTTTATTAGTATCGGGAATTATTTTCTATTCTACTATTTGTTCACTATAATACTAATATGTTGTGGCAGAAAATTATTGGAATTGATTTCGGGACGGTTAAATCTAGAGTTATAGATGTAGAAAAGGGTATTATTCTTGAAATTCCCACTATTATTGCAATTGAGAAGAAGACCAAAAAAATAGTTGCAGTAGGTTATGAAGCTGAGGAAATGGTTGGTAAAACACCTGTAGATATAGAAATAATACGTCCAGTAAAAAATAGTGTTCTCTCGAATTACCGAGCTTCAGAATCACTTCTACGTTATCTTATAAATCAAGTTTTGGGTAGATTCACTATGGTAAAACCGATTGTCGTTTTATCCGTTCCTTCTGTAATAACTTCAGTAGAGAGAAGAGCCCTTGAAGAAGCTGCTCTAAATGCAGGGGCTGGTGATGTTTATTTGTTTCCATCAAGCTTTCTTTCAGCTCTTGGATCAGGACTGGAAATAGAAAAGCCGCTTGGGAATATGATTGTAAATATTGGAGGAGGTACCACAGAAACCGCGGTAATCTCTTACAATGGAATTGTCGTTTCCAATTCCACAAAACAAGCCTCTCTATCAATTAATGATGCAATTATTAATTATTTCAAGAAAATTTATGGCCTTGTTATAGGAGAGGCAATGAGTGACCGAATAAAAACAGGAATCGCAAGCGCGATGCCTCTGGAAAAACCATTCGAAATAGAAGTCCGCGGTCGTGATGCTACTACAGGCATGCCAAAATCCGTAATGGTCAAAACAAATGACCTTGTAGAAGCACTCAAGCCTGTCCTCAGTCAGATAATTATATCCATAAGATCTGTTCTTGAAAAAACTCCTCCCGAACTCTCATCCGATATTGTCGATACTGGCATTATGTTGGCAGGTGGCGGGGCTCAACTTAATGAATTTTCCAATTTACTTGTAAAGGCATTAGGAATCCCGGTTGTGATGCCTGAAAAACCAGAGCATGCAACTGCGCTGGGTATACATAAGATTATTTCTGATTTCGATAGATATGGGTATAGGGGGAAGGGATAATTCATTATATAAAATTTGTTTACCGTTTCAATTTACTGAGTTATTGACTTACTGAATTAACTCCCATCCATATTGCGATTAACCCAAATATAATTCTATAAAGTATAAGCCATTTTAGCTGGGCTTTTTGGATAAAGTAGAGAAGAAACCTAATTGCAAAGAGGCCGGAGATGAATGCTGATACGAATGCAATAGCGAATTCAATATTTAAAGTTACGGTTTTTTCCAAAATAATTTCATTTTCTGTAAAAAATCCATTTAGCTTTGGAAATG
>CAZHCC010000046.1:0-6101 GCA_964530975.1 uncultured Candidatus Saccharibacteria bacterium | reverse complement strand
GAGAAACAATTAAAATAAGCACCTGTATTCTCACTACATTTAAAAGTATTTGCCGTAGAGTCGAAGTAGATTTTACCCGCTCCGCTTGAGGAAAGTCCAACTCCTGTATTGCCTGAAAATATTAGAGATCCTGATTCCGCACCATCTCCGCCTTGAATATAATTTGAGCCAAGAAATTTGGAGAAAAGGGAATATGGATTACTAGTAAGCTTCTTTCTTGGAAGGAATCTTTTGTCAAAAGCTGTATCACCTGTAGAGGTCGCTGTACTACCACATCCAAGCACGGCATCTGAGCCTGTAGCATTACTGTCAAAACATACTTGCAGATATCTGTCTCCTGACCCATTAAAGACTGAGGAAGTTGGAGAGAATTTCAGATTGAAAATACCATTAGTTACTTGTACTGTCGAAAGGCTCTGAGTATATAGGAGTGCTCCTCCTGTATCCGCTGTCGGATCATTGTATATCCTTACCTGAAAATCATAAGTACCATTACTAACATTTACCCCATTTGCATCAGTTAATTTACCTTGAAAGTTAATCTCATCAGGGATAATAGCCGAGACATAAAAAATACGGGCGATGAAAAGAAGCGATCCAATGCCTAATATTAATAATAATGCTAGAAATAGCTTTTTTGGTCTTGGTTTAAGCATCTTTTCGGTTTACAAGAAAAATTGAGATCAATTTGTAAACAATTCAGAATAACCAATTTATTTGGTAAGTTCAAGTGGAACACTTTAGGCTCATTTCCGAAAAAATCCGAGATAATACGGATATAAATCAATTTTAATTCAAATAAAAAAAGTGGGTCAAACGACCCACTTTAATTAATTATGATCAAATCCCATTTGGGGATAGTCACAAAATAACTTTATTACTTTAAAGTTACTTTAGCACCAGCTTCTTCAAGCTTTTTCTTCATTGCTTCTGCATCTTCTTTTTTGACACCTGAAGCGATTACAACTGGAGCACCGTCTACTTTACCTTTAGCTTCTGCTAAACCTAGTGATTGATCAAGTTCTCTTACAGCTTTGATAACTGCAATTTTCTGAGCACCTGCATCTGTAATTTCTACATCGAATTCGGTTTTTTCCTCAACTGCTTCTGCTGGAGCTGCTGAAGCTGCGACTGCTACTGGAGCTGCTGCAGATACACCGAATTTTTCTTCGATTGCTTTAACTAATTCTGACAATTCCAAAACGCTTAGTTCTGAAACTGAGTTTACTATTTCTTCTATTGTTATTTTTGCCATTATTTTTTAATTTATTACGCTTTGCTGTCTTTTACGGCGTTCAAAGCATACGCCAGTCTTTCTATATTGTTTACCAAAGCTCTTGCAAATCCCATTGTTGGGTAGTTTACAAGATACATAAGCTTACCAAGTAATACTTCTTTGGATTCCAGTCTGGACAATACATCGATTTGAGATGCATCCATAACTTTACCTTCAAGAATAGTCAAAACATAGTCTGCTTTCTGCTCTTTTTTTAGAGCGGCCAAAAGCTTTGCTGCTTCAACAACATCTCCATTGGAAATCACAATAGAAATCGGTCCTTGTAAATTTACATCCTGACCTAATACATTCTTAGCTGCAAGTCCAAAAACTGTGTTTTTGATTACATTATATGTTGCATCCTGAGCCTTAAGTTTCTTTTTAAGGTCATTTGCTTCATTTGCATTAAGTTTTGTAGTAGCAAGATAAACTGCTTTAGCACCCTTAAGATATTGTTCGTATTGAGCCAATATCTCTTCTTTTTGCTGTCTTGATTTTGCCATTTTTAAAATTTAACCTTCAAAAGTGAAAATCACATTTAGAAATTCAAAACTGACATTTTTAAATTGCAACTTTCAACTCTTAATCTTTACCCTAACCAAAAATCTTCCCCGAAGATTCTTTTACCTATATCTAAGAAAAAACTAATAAAAAGCCTTGCGGCCGAATTGTACATTAGTTCGTCTCTTCAGGTCCTATTTACCCTGTACTAGGTAATGCCTGAGTTCTTAGACAATGGATTATATATTAATTTATAAGAGTTTAGTAGGGGCAGCCATGTATGGGGGGTAAGGAGTTATAGGAAGGAAATATATAAAATCTGGAATTTTGAATAAAATAGGATTTTGCTTTATAAAATTTTATTTCATCCATATTTTCGCATCTATCTTTATTTCTTTTATCTGGATGCAATTCAGGATAGGGTAAACCATATTTATCATGAAAGACCTTTAATTCAGGTCTTAATTTTACCACTAACAAATAATGATATCTTGGTATGATCATTGAAATTATTCATTCCGACTTTTTGAATAATTACTTCTATAGAATCCCAGAGCCTTGTCTTATAGTGATGACTATGACATGATATGCCCATTATGGAACATAAAATTAATCATACTTCATTTTGGTCTGCAGATTATGATTTAAAGGGGGTTTATGTCACTGCGGATTTGGTAAGTAGTCTAGAGTACCATTCCAAGAAATTTGATAATCCCTCAGAAATCGCATTTTATGAAACCGATGATCCTCATCAAGTAAGAGTTGCAATTGATGGTTTGGGATTAGGTACAATAGCTCCTGTTACTTTCGCTAGTGGTCTCCGCTTCGGTCACTCCCCTGAATTGCTCCGATTCTGTATGGATAGTAATGGCAATAAAATACCTTCAGTATGGAACATTAATAGAGCTGGACAGCTAAATTCAATCAATCCATTCCTTGCTCAGTCTCCAGATATTCAGGCCTGGGATATAGCTTGTCGTTTTTTATCTGATCTCTTTATTTTTAAAGAAGAAAGAAGAATTTTGCAACATAGAATAAATAGCAAGATTGGAACTAATACATTTGAAAGGAGTGATTTAAATTTGCAATTTGAATCGAGAACTCATGGAAGGCTTGGACAGTTTGTACTTTAGGGAACACCCAACCTAATACTTACTATATTTAGATAAATCTTAGAACCCTTCACTTTCTTTTCTTTCCTCAAAATTCTCTTCAGAAATATTTTCATCCTTACGGATATCCTTATCCTTTGCCATTATCGCATTGTCTTGAATTCTTTCTAAATCTTCAATTGTCAGTTTGGTCTTTTGAATTAATATACTAAGTACATTATTACTGAATTCATAATAGCCCTTGTCCATAAGTACTCTTGCAATTTGAGTATTCTGGATTCTGACTATGATTTCCCCTTTTCTCAAAACTCCAACAATCGGATTATGATTATTCAAAATTGTCACATCACCTGACAAAGTAGGGAGATAAGCTGATGTTGCTTCTACTTTATCTAATAATTTATTTTTGCTTGTGTATATTGTGACTATCATCTATATATTCTAAATATTTGAGTAATTCATATAATTGTCATCCGCCGTTTGTATCCCCTTAACTATTTTGTCTGATTAAATTCCTCTATAACCTCCTCAATTCTACCTTTCATATAAAAATTATCTTCCGGGATTTCATCCAATTCACCATTTATAATTTTTTCAAATCCTTCAATTGTTTCTTCAATTTTAACAAATTTACCATCTCTGCCTGTAAATTGTTTTGCAACCGACATTGGTTGAGTGAGAAACTTTAAGATCTTTCTTGCGCGTGCTACTATCAATTTATCATTTTCTGAAAGCTCCTCGATTCCTAAAATCGCTATAACATCAAGTAATTCTTTATATTTTTGTAAAATCTTCAAAACATTTTGTGCTACATTGAAATGTCTTTCACCAACAATTTCTGCAGTTAAAGCATTTGATCTCGAGTTTAATTGATCAATGGCCGGGAAAAGTCCTTGTTCGGATAAAGCTCTTGAAAGTGAGATTGTTGAATCAATATGTGCAAAGGTTGTAGCAGGTGCAGGATCTGTATAGTCATCTGCTGGGACATAAATTGCTTGAATTGAAGTAATAGAACCGTCTTTGGTGGATGTAATCCTCTCCTGTAATCTACCCATTTCTTCTGCAAGTGTCGGCTGATATCCAACTTCGGAAGGAAGTCGCCCGAGTAGAGTAGAGACTTCTGAACCTGCTTGTGTAAAACGGAAAATATTATCAATAAACAGAAGTACATTCTTCTTCATTACATCACGGAAATATTCTGCCATTGTGAGACCAGTTAATCCCACTCTTAGTCTTGGACCTGGAGCTTCATTCATTTGTCCGAAAACCAGTACCGTTTTATCTAAAACCCCAGAATCTTTCATTTCATGATAAAGGTCATTTCCTTCACGGGTTCTTTCTCCAATTCCGGTGAATACCGAATATCCACCATGTGCAGTAGCTACATTATAAATCAATTCCTGAATAATAACGGTTTTGCCAACTCCTGCACCGCCGAAAATACCTACTTTACCTCCTTTGATGAATGGAGAAATTAAGTCAATAGCCTTAACGCCGGTTTCAAAAATTTCAATTTTATCCGACTGATCTATAAGGGCTGGAGGGTTGCGGTGGATTTCCCAATTTATTTTATATTGTTGTTTTTCTTTACCATCAATTTCCTCCCCAATTACATTGAACATTCTGCCTAGAACTTCAATACCAACGGGAGTCTGGATTGTTTTTCCTGTTGCTTCAACTTCCTGTCCCCTTTTAAGCCCATCAGTTATATCCATGCCAATACATCTGACAATATTATTTTCCAATAATTGCTCGACTTCCAGAATTAAATCTTTATTATCCCCTCTTTTAATAATTAATGATTCATAAATTTTTGGGTTGTAGTTTTCAAATTCTACATCGATTACAGCACCGAGTATTTGTTTTATTTTTCCTTTAGACATAGTTGTACTATTAATTAACATTTTGTCATCCTGAGCTTGACGAAGGATGGTTCGTCAGGCTCACCATGACACGGTTCCTAGCATGACACCCATTCATACCATGATACACTCCTAATCAGTATATGAATTCGTCATA
Source organism: uncultured Candidatus Saccharibacteria bacterium (assembly GCA_964530975.1). GTDB lineage: Bacteria > Patescibacteriota > Dojkabacteria > JAOAGR01 > JAOAGR01 > CAZHCC01. The sequence goes on along the minus strand of CAZHCC010000046.1, from coordinate 1,193 downwards.
AGCATTATTATAAATTCGCACTGATTTCCGCAACTTGCTGGGTAATCTTTGCTTGCCTTTCTTTATTCAATTTTAGTGTCAAATTATCAACAATAGTTTTAATATTATCAGTTGCTTTCTTCATTGAGATCATTCTTGCCGTATTTTCGGAAGCAATATTAGACAAAACTGCTTCATATATTTCTAAGTCTATATATAGATTTGATAAATTCTCAAGTACTGTAAAAGGATCAGGTTCGATTATATATTGAGCTCCCGAACCATTTACAAAATTTGAGTTTAAGGTGTGGTTCTCATTGACTGTATTTAAATCAATTGGAAGTAACTGGATTAATTCCGGTTCATAAAAACCGGTTTTGACGAATTTTGAATATGCTAGGTAAACTTTATTATATTCGTTAAACTTATCTTTTACCAAATCAATTATTGGCATGACTTCATCTAAATCCGGTGTTTCTTTGATCTCACCAAAAAAAGCAATAATATTTTCCTTAAAACTTTTTAAAAACTTTTGTGCCAGTCTATTTACAGAAATAAAATCTACTGTTTTGCCTTCATTCTCGATTTCTTTTTTTAACTTCAAAATCTTATAAAAGAGCTTTGTATTCAAACTTCCACAAAGTCCTCTTTGTGACATTACATTAATGATTAGAACTTTATTCGAATTTACATTTGTTCGAAAAAAAAGTGGTAACTCAGTTAGCGTTATTGCTTTAGAATTGACGATTTGATTTGAAATATTTGCAATTAATTCCTTTAGGCCATCTCGTAAAAATCTGGAATTTTTCAAATTATCCTGAGTTTTCTTTTGCTTTGACGCCGCAACAATTTGCAAAGCTTTGGTGACCTGACCGGTATTTTTGGTCGAATTTATTTTATTTTTTAAATCATAAAAGCTAGCCATTGTTTAATTTAATAATCCACAACTCATCAAATATCATTCTGAGCCAAAAAATCGCAATCGATTTTCTTCTTCTGGTCTAATATTCTACGACTCTTGAAGGAGAAGACCTAGTTCTTTCAACTCTTCATCCAGGATGAAAGTTAAGATTTTGTCATCCCATATTTATCCATTACGCTTTTCAATTCTCCCTCAATTTCCTCAGTAATTTTCTGTTCAGTTAAAATCGCATTCAAAACATCATCATTATAATCTTTGAAAGTTGTATAAAGTTGAAAGTGACAATTTTGTT
>CAZHCC010000045.1:0-6411 GCA_964530975.1 uncultured Candidatus Saccharibacteria bacterium | reverse complement strand
CTGACTCGCATCTAAATGTAACTCTTGCACCGCCTACAATCCCGCCGATGGTGATTATTTGTATAAGAAATTTTGTGCAGGTAAATGAATCCGAAGTCAATCTATTAATAATACCATTCCTTGATATTACGATTCCATTATTTGAAATATAATATGAATTAGTAGTTCCATTAATCATATTCAAACTTAATTGACCTGTGTCAGTATTGAAAATTGAAGCATTTGTGTTAATACCTGAAGCTTTTCGTGCACTTTCTTCAATATTCGAATTTAAAAGTATTATTATATCTCCTAACTCCTTTCTGGTTGCAACAACCCGATTATTCTCGACCATATAAAGAGCAAATTGCATAATTACAGTAAATATCATTCCAAATATCGCAAGATAAACCAAAGTCTCAATAAGTGTAAATCCTTTTTTAATTATATTAGCTTTCATTTCTTATAACTTATCTCAACACTATTTAAGACCGGTGTTACAACCCCGTCTGAAGTAAAATAATATTTAAATTGTATGTAACGCTTGTCCTGAACTGAAGCAGAAAGAGCTTCGGCATTTAAGCCTGAATAATAAGTACCTGCATTACCATCGGGTCCGGCAAAAGGGACGGATAAAATCCCTCCAGCCGAGACATCGGCACGTAATTGTGCTCTTAATGTTGAATTTACAGGAATTACGGAATCAGGATCCAAAGCATAAAATGTAGGAAGGTTTGAAGAAGTATCAAATATCGGCGAAATATAATCACCGATTTTGGAATATCCTCTACCATTTCCAAACCCTCCCCCTGGTCCCCCTTTTATTAATTTTAATTCCGCGGAAGATTCACCGGTAATAATATAACTATAAGCATCTCCATTTGTCAGGTAAATTGTTTTCACATCATATATAGTTGTATTATCAATATTCAATCCCCCGCATAATGTCGGATTAGCCTCCGATGAGATATTGAAAACCTGGTATTCCTGACCGTTTACCCCTACTGCAATTACTCTTGCAGCCGACTCAACAATTGCGACACCCTTTGGGTCCATCGTATTTAATTCCATTGAAGCAATAACGGTATGGACTCCCGACTTTGTTGTTGTATCCAAAACATATAATTCCCTGCCAGTATTTACTGATGTTACAATATATACCCGATTAGTATTTGTACTCACGGTTAAAGAAACTCCTCTGGCCGTATTTACAGCTGTACTGCCTGCAATGATAGGAGTTGATGGATTGGAAATATCAATTATTTGTAATTGAGTCGATGAGCTATCTATTGCGACATAGACATAATTGCCGGATACCACCAATTTATTTCCATTACCGGCTAGCGTGACTGACCCCAGTTCAGGTCTTGCCCCGCTTTTGTTTGTTAAGTCAAATATTCTAAAAATATTATCCTGAGTCATATAGCCATAATTACCTTGCACAGCGACTGATAGACCATTTTGAGTACCAGCTGCATCGAAATATCCGACCTTGGTATATGGAGTAGAAGAAATACTTAGAATTATGACTTCTTCGGAATTTGTATCAGACGTTAAATATGCATATGAACTATCCCCATAAACTTGATTTATTTTATTACCATCATAGGTTCCATTCAAGGTTTGAACAGGAGGATCATTGTAGGTAGCGTCAACCCTGGCAAATGCCAGACCGGAAGCGTTTGCTCCTGTTCCCACATATGCGATTCCTGGTATGGCATGCAATGCAGTGGCAAGACCTTGTCCTGGCAAATCAAATACATGAAGTGTATTTGAAGGGATACACCAGTCGCCATATACAACGGTATCAAGTTGGACTTCGCCACCACTATTATTTGTGACGAATGTTAGGTTTTTGGTGCCAGAGTTAAAATCAGCCTGTGTAGTATGGCGAAAAGCCAGTGCACTCCAGTCATTTACATATAAATTTGTACTAACACTTTGATTCCTATTGAAGTTATCTAACCATGTAACAGTGATTATAATTGAACGGCTACGTGGATCGTTTGTGCCTCCGTTTATAACAATATTACCATTGGAATCCCTTTGTACCAAGTTAGCGGTTAATGAGACATCAAAGCCTGATTGTGTAGTACTTCCGCTTGCAAAAGCATATACGCCATTATTATAGACTAGTTTTTTCTGGGTTCCATCGGCATTTTGAATTAATTCCCCCCAATCATTGTTTTTGAGACCGATTACAGCATTTCCTATTTCTTGAAGGATAAGGCTTGCTTCAACTCTTCTCTGGGCGTTATATCCTCCCCTATATGCATCTAAGGTAAAAATAGTTAATGAGCCAATTAGCATTGAGAAAATACCTATTGAAAGTAGTATTTCGACAATTGAGAAACCATGATTTTTAAATTTATTCTTCATATTTTTTCATAAAACAATAGTCCTTCCGAATTTAGGCTAACTGTATAAATATCTGAAGTATTTAGCATTATAAAGATACCACTATTTAGTGGCTTCATCGAGAGGGTTTCGAATGTGATATCAATTGCAGAACTGGTTAGCTGTATATTGTCAATTGTATTCCCCCCTGTAAACAGTACATCTGTCGTTGACTCAGCGGTTTCGAATGAATTACCTGTAAATAAAACATATTTCTCCTTAAGTAGTCTTATCCCATATTTTTTATTTCCATCTCCTGTTTTATTTCGTACCTGAACTCTTTTTATTGCAGAAATGATTGAGCGTACTTCCCCTTCGATACTTGTTCTTTGAATATTAATATACCCAAAAGGTGCAACGGCAACAACAATAAGCATAGTAACTCCCATCACAATCAATAACTCAAAAAGCGTAAAACCTGTTTTTGAATGTATTCTCATTATGAATTAATACTTGATGTTAATTGATAAATGGGAACTATTATTGATATTGCCAATAAAGCCACAATAATCCCTATAAAAACTAGCAAAATAGGCTCAACTAGAGTAGCAATATTATTACTTATATCATTAACTTCCTCATCATAGAATTCATGCATATATATTAAATCCTCTTCAAGAGTTCCTGTCTTCTCTCCAACCTCAATCATTTTCACAAATGTCATGGGAAACATTTTTGGAAATTCAGCTAATGATTTAGAAAGGCTTTGACCTGTTTTCACTTTTTCATTAATTGTATTTAATGCTTTACCATAATAATAATTTTCAGCACTTTTAGCGCTGATCTCTAATGACTTCGTGAGTGGAATGGTACTTTCTAAAAGGATACTTAACGTCCTGGCAAAATTTGTGAGCGTACTATCGACAGTTAATGACTTAATAACAGGGGAATTAAGTTTGAGCCAGTCGGCGGTAATACTTCCTACACGGGTTTTGAAGTAAATGACTATAATTATGATAATTATCATTACCCCACCAACAAAGTAAGGCCAATTAGTATTTACATATTTGACACCTGCCAAAAGATTCTTGGTGAAATCAGGAACATTAGGGAAAGTGGAAAAAAGTGCATCAAGCTGTGGAAGTATAAAAAAGACAACACCAATAAGTTCAAGGATAGTCAAACCGATAATCATAATAGGATAAAACATAGCGGCCTGAAGTTTTTTCTTAATTTTGTAATTTTTTTTTAAATAATCTGCAAGATATAAAAGATTTTTTTCTAAAGTCCCTCCCTCCTCACCTGCTCTAATAATGGAAATAACAATACGCGGAAAAATCCTCGGATAAGTTTCCATTGAAGCAGCAATCCTTTGTCCATTAAGCACATCTGCAAGAATTTGTGTATAAACTTTTTTTAATTTTGGATTTATAGTTTGATCAATTACAGTTTGCAGAACTTCTTCAATTGGTAGAGATGATTTTAACAATGTTGCAAAATGTCTAATTGAAAGAACAACATCAAGTGTGGGTACTCCACCTGAAACTTTGATTCTTTGTTTGGTAAAAATAGGTTTAGAATTTGTATTAACATCTACATCTTTAAATGTATTTTCATTCTTATTTCGTGCTTCTAGTTTAATTTTACTTAAGTCCATTTTATTCTTTAATTGCTGTTACTCTTTGTAGCTCATTTATACTTGTGATACCTTGTTTAACCTTATTTACACCATCCTCAACAATCAAAACGAGCCCATTCTCTCTTGCCTGTGCATATATATCATCAACTGATTTGGTCTTATCAACGACCAGCTTTCTTAAGTTTTCATTCATTTCTAGTACTTCATATAAACCCACTCGTCCTTTATAGCCAACAAAATTGCATTCCATGCATCCTTTGGGTGAATAAACTGTTTCATCAACCCCAAAGAATACAGCAATATCCGGTCTGGCTAATTGGATTGCCTCCATGTCCTCGATGCTTATCAAATGTTGTTGCTTACACTTTGCACATAATTTACGAGCAAGTCTTTGAGCGACGATAACATTTACGGTTGATGCTACAAGAAATGGTTCAATACCCATATCAATAAGACGAGGAATAGTTGTGACGGCATCATTTGTATGGAGAGTAGATAGAAGTAAGTGCCCTGTCATGGCTGCATTAATAGCAATTTTTGCAGTTTCTCGATCACGTATCTCACCAACCATGACAATATCTGGATCCTGCCGTAAGATTGAGCGTAGTCCATTTGCGAAAGTTAAATCAGCTTTGGGATTAATCTGGATATGATTGACACCATCAATATCGTATTCAACAGGATCTTCAATAGTTGTTATATTTTTTTCTCTTGAGTTTAAATTTGAAAGTATTGAATAAAGTGTAGTAGTCTTACCTGAGCCTGTTGGACCTGTAGCAAGTATCATACCATGTGGCTTAACATAACTTCTTCTTACTTTCTCAAGATCTTTGCCTGCTAAACCTAATGAGGATAAATCCAGGTTTTTGTCATCTTTAGAGAGTAATCGCATTACGATCTTCTCTCCTTTTGTAGTAGGTAAAACCGAAACACGGGTATCAAGAAAAATATTGTCCATTTGGAACCTTATTTTGCCATCCTGGGGGGCAAAATGTTCGTCAGTTCTCAACTTAGCGGCAACTTTAATTCTAAAAATAAGACTCTCCTGTAATTCCTTATCCAATGCGGACATATCGCGAAGTAAACCATCAATTCGATATCTGATAACTACAAAGTTCTCTGTAGCTTCAATATGTATATCAGAGGCTTTGGCTAAGTAGGCTTCCTTAACTACAGCATCCAATAGGTCAACTATTGTGTTTTCCCCACTTGCAATTGCTTTTGCAATAGGCTGGAATAAGTCTCTTTCCTTAATTGCGGCTGCAGAATTCTGATTTCCTTTATCAGTGTCATCAGAAATTATGGTAGATTTATTTGTAGTCGAAGTAGCAGGGACTTCATTAGTTCGCTGAGCATTGCTTTGAATATTTATTTCAAAAGGGTTAATTACATTTGCATCCTTATCATTTGCCACAAAGGAATCAGATGGAATAGCTTTGAAAGAATTTCGTAGTGGCGCTGGGGAAGGAGTTATACTATTAGTACTTACCACCTGTTGTGTAGGTTGAAATGTATTATTCGTAGGTACTGATGTTATGTCTACTGGCGCATAAACAATAGAAGATGCGCTTCCCGTTTGGGAATTTTTAATTGATCCAAAATCCATATCATCCTAGAAGTAAGTAAAGTCAAATACCATTAAAACTTACGATATAACTATTAATATATTACCTTAATCATATTTAAAGAAACTGGATCTCATGTCAAGTAAATTCTATTTCGGGTATATAAAAAACTGGCTTATTTCTAAGCCAGTTAAAATCCATATAAAAGTGGTTTATCTTTCTACTTGGATAGTTATGTTTCCCTCTGCAGCTTGCGCAGCATTTGGAGCTGAAACTCTAATTCTTGAGCCATCAGTTATGCATACTGCATAACCCGTATCTGCTCCTGCAGCTTCTGTTGGGTCCTTAGGCAGTGAAGCAAGATAAGTTGGAACTAAAGATGAAAGATTAACTTCATTTACTCCAGCAGTACCCGTGCTGATGATGCTTTGTGCTGTACCTGTACATGCAGCTGTTACACCAAGACCTGCCAATGTATTGCCTTGTTCCGATGCATATTGTGTTACTGCATTAAGTAGTGCATTTACATGTGAACTTCTAGTTGAGTTCCTTGCATCACGGAATGCTTTTTGGGGGTTTAAAGCTACGATTGTAACAGCTGCCAATATTGCGATCAGTGCTATTACAACTAATATTTCTATAAGGGTGAATCCCTTTTTTATGTTTGATTTAATATTTCTCATAATCCAAATTCATAGTTAAAAATATTTCAACAATTGTCAAGAATATTCTATTACCGCTATATATTTAGAGCGGAATACTTATTCGGAAATTAAAATTTTCATAGATTATGGAACTCAGCTTAAAGAGATATTTGAAAATAACTCTAATTCATCATCAACAATTTTATCAAATTTTAGAATGAAATTTATTGTAATCGAAGGTTTAGAT
>CAZHCC010000044.1:0-6485 GCA_964530975.1 uncultured Candidatus Saccharibacteria bacterium | reverse complement strand
TAAATTCGATCAGATCCAAGGCGCAGAAGAAGCATTGGAAGATGTTAAGGAAATTGTTTCATTCTTAAAAAACCCTGAGAAATATATGAAATTAGGAGCTAGGATTCCAAAAGGAGTATTATTGATTGGCGCTCCAGGTACGGGCAAAACCTTACTGGCAAGAGCTATTGCAGGTGAGGCGGGAGTACCATTTTACTTTACCTCCGGATCAGAGTTTGAAGAGATGCTTGTAGGTGCAGGAGCTTCAAGAGTACGTGATCTATTCGCGAAAGCAAAGAAAACAGCACCTTCTATTGTTTTTATTGATGAAATTGATTCTATTGCGCGTAAAAGGCAGATGGTGGTTCAATCAGGAAATACCGAACAGACCCTAAATCAGATACTTGTAGAAATGGATGGATTCGATAATAACACTAATATTATTGTCATTGCTGCTACAAATCGTCCTGATGTATTAGATCCTGCTATCTTACGTCCCGGACGGTTTGATCGTAGAGTTACGCTGGAATTACCTGATGTAAAGGGTAGAGAAGAAATTCTAAAAGTTCATGCAAAGAATAAACCTCTAGCCACTGATGTAAGGTTGGAAATTGTTGCAAAAAGGACAATCGGATTTAGTGGAGCTGATTTGGAGAATACACTTAATGAGGCCGCAATAATTGCTGCGAAAGCTGACCGTCTAGAAATCACTGCTGCAGATATAGAGGAGGCCGCAACCAAAGTAACTATTGGACCTGCGAAGAAGAGAGCTAAATCTGACAAGCAGAAGAAGCTAACCGCCTATCATGAGGCTGGTCATGCTATTGCAGGCTACTATATGAAAGATGCCGATAAAGTACATCGAATTTCAATTGTTTCCCGTGGATATACGGGTGGGGTTACCATGTATTTGCCTGAGGAGGATGAATTTGAATTAAAAACAGATATAAGATTTTTTGCGGATTTAGTTACCCTTTACGGCGGCAGAACTGCAGAAAAACTTAAACTTGGCAGTATTTCCACAGGCGCGAGCTCGGATATTCAAAGAGCAACTCAAATAGCTCGTGATATGGTAAAAAAATACGGCATGAGCCCTTTAGGATATGTGGATTATGAAGCTGATGATGATTATTATGGGAGCTCCAAGAACCCATATTCCGAGAAGACCGCTGAAGCAATTGATAATGAGGTGAATCAAATACTTGCTGAAGCTCAAAAAGAGTCAGAAAGAATACTATCTGATAATCTAGGTAAACTCGATAAACTTGCAGATATGCTTATAGAGAAGGAAGTAATCGAAGGCGATGAGTTCTATGAATTCATGCAGAAGAACGCATAATTTGAATTATTATGATATGATCCGTAAAGATAATACGGATCATATTTCTTTATGAAAATCCAGTTAACCGACAATTTAAAAGCTATTTTGATTGTGGTAACAGCATGTCTTCTCTTGTATATTATTATTTTTACTGCCTGGAATTTAAGCGGTGGAAAAGATAATCCAAGCCCATCAAGTTTTTTCTGGGATAATCGTAAAGATGGGTATAAAGCAAATCCGCTATATGACCGCAAAGGAAATCAGAACGAATAAGTAAATTTTAATCTAATAACTCCAGCTTGCTCAAGATGAGATTATGATCAGAGCCATTTATCTGAATTGATTGAAAACTTTTTGAAACAAAAGAGTTTTTTTTGTAAAAGATATGATCTATTTGTGCACCTAAAATTCTTGACTCACAATTCCATGTGCAAAAAAACCCTCTTCCATTTGCAGCATTTTTATATTCATTTCTATTTCTTAAAAAGTCTCTAAAAACCGGACTCCAGGGTGTAGTATTAAAATCTCCCATTATTATATCGCCTTGAAGTGATGCATAAGCTTTATTTCTCTTAATTAGCCAGTCCTGGGTAACAGGTGTGGATAAATGGATAATACTTATTCTATTGTCAAAACCGATATCTTTAGCCCTTGCATTAAGTATAATTCCGCCAATTGTTTCGATACTTCTTAATTCTGTTAACTCAAAATTACTGAAAATTGCATTGCTAAATGTATAATCTCTTTCAACCTCAAGTATTAATGAGTATTTAAAATTCAATTTTGATTTTAATACTTCATAATCTTTAAATGATATTTCGCTCATGCCGAAAATATCCAGGTTTAAGGAATTCACAGTTTTAGCAATTTCATCATAATTTTGATTCTCAAAATATTTATTAAAAAAACCGGTACGTATTTCTCCCTTTTTTTGTAATGCAAGGGCTTGTGGTGAAGAGAAAACCCCAAAATTTAATAAAAAATACGATGGGATTAGTAAGAATAATAAAGTGAAACTCAATAAACCAGTATAGAATTTATATTTTTGCAGCTCATACCTATAAATTAAAAAGGTCACCAGGGTTATCCCTATTATTGCAATTATAGTCAGAATAGGCGACATACTGAGTATTGCCTCAAATAAAAGATTTGAAGTATTAAATATAATACTGAAACTTAGAATTAGTAAACTTATACCTATAATCATTAAAGAAATTACAATAAATCTACTTTTTCCATCCGACATATTAATTTGATGAAAGAGGGGGGACATTTGTAATTCAATAATGCAATAAATCAGTAATTCAGTAATTCAGTAAATTATTATTGCCGCATGCAGCCTTGGATAACTGCATGTGGACTGAATGCTGCAGAAATCGTGTTAATCTAAAAGGAGATAGAAAATAATCAATTCCTGCAAACTATAAATCCTACGACAGTATAAGCGGCTACACTGAATGTCCCAGAAACCACTAAAGCTACTGTAATTGCAATATTTTCTTTCAGGCTCGGTTGTTCTTCACCAAATCTCTGGTCAAAACCTCTGGTAGCGATATAGCCACCTAGAAGTGCTCCAACGGGGGGCTGCAGAAAAAGCAGCCACTAGAGCTTTCGGATCAGTTATACATTCTTGTAGATCTTTTATTATATCCATATTTTACGGTGTTAATCTTTGAACATCTCTTGGAAATATTGTAGCTTCCTTTATATTTGGAAGGCCTAAAAGGTTTTGCGTAAGTCTTTGGAGACCCATTCCGAATCCACCCTCAGTAGGAATTCCATATTTATGCATTTCCAGATATCCTTCAAATTCATCTGGATTTAATCCTTTATCTTTCAGTCTTTGGACCTGCTGTTCATAAATATTAACTCTTTGACCGCCTGTCGTAACCTCACTGCCATTGCCTATTAAGTCAAAGCTTTCGGAAAGTTCAGGATTCTCTTTGCCTGGTAGAGCATAGAATGGTCTTTTGCTGAGTGGATAATGTGTGACAAATACGAAGTTTGTTCCATGTTTTTCTGATGCCCAGACTGTGCTTAACCATTTTTCTGCTGCAGGTGAAAGGTCGGGTTCTGTTGTTTCATCAACTCCTCCTTCATTCTTATAAATTTCCAAAGCTTCTTGAAGTGTAATTCTAACAAATTTCTCACCAACTTTAGGTAATTCTACTCCTAAAGTCTTTAATTCTTCAACACAATTCTCATTCACTCTTTGAACAATAAATCTGACAACAGCCTCATTATAATCCATCAATTCTTCGATTGATTCGATAAAGCCTATCTCAAATTCAAATTGGTTAAATTCAGTTGTATGCCTTGTAGTTGCAAACTTTTCAGCTCTGAATGAATATGATAAGCCATAGACTCCTTCAAAAACACCCATTGTAATTTGTTTATAAAGCTGTGCGCTTTGAGAAAGAGTAGCCTCCCTCCCATAGTAATCAACTTTAAAGAACTCAGCACCACCTTCTGATGAAGCGCCAGCGAGGATTGGAAATATAATTTCCGTAAATCCCTGATTTTTCATATATTCCTTATAGGCCTGGACAATTTCTGCCTGAATTTTGAAAATCGCTTTTTGTTTAGGATGTCTAAGAGTTACAGGTCTATGGTCGATAATGGTTTCCAAATGCGCTTCAAGCTCGTCTTTATTGATTTCCACCGGGATCATATCTTTTACAGGAGAGATCACTTCAATCTTTGTCGCCTGAATTTCTACGGTATCACCTTTTGGTGTTTTTACGACTTTTCCTGAGATTTTCAGTACAGATTCAACTTGAAGGTCTTTTATAACTTCGATTTCACTTGGATTAAGTACACATTGAACCATCCCGGTTCTATCCCGTAAAAGCACAAATGCTACTTTTCCTAGATTTCTAAATCTATGCATCCAGCCAGCGACAAGTACTTCTTGTTCAACATGGCTTTGTAATTCATTAATTAAAATTCTATCTTTCATTTTGTCTTTGTATTGTAAATTAAAAGTTAATAAGTAAAAAGCAAATTATTCCTGCGAAAAATCAAATATTTCCGGCTTAACAACCTCTATTAAGTCAGAAAGCTTCATATTAATAGATTTTGTTAAGCTTCCAGCATTAAAGTTAACAAATTCATTTTGAAGAATTTGCCTGTCATAAAATGTCTTTATTCCCAATAAATTCCCGAATGGCGGAACTGATCCTTTTATCAGGCCAAACTTCTCAAAAACCAATTCCGGGCTTGCTAGAGATATATCCTTAATTTTCAGGAATTCTTTTACTGCTCTCCAGTTAATTTTGAGATTACCTGGCAGAACCAGAAGTATAAAAGTCTCCTTGGACATTGCTACCATTGCTTTCGCCCCGGTACTTTGCTCAGCTCCACGTACTCTTGCTGAATCCTCACTTGTAAGTGTCGGTTCATGTTCGGTTAAAGTATACGGAATATTTGATTTTGTCAGTAAATTTATAATTTGCTCGAAAATTTCCATAATTATTTGCCTGGAAAGTATATTAAGAAATTAAAAAGCTATGCTTTTAAAACTTAATTTATGAATTGGAATAGAAATATGACTTAGACCCGAGGGTCATTATTGAAATTGAATAAATTGTATTTGGAAAAATACATTCAAGTATTTATATCATAAAAAAGAACTTTTGTTAATTTATATCCTCTTATTTAAGCTGTTTTAAAGCTCTATGACTGTAATATTATTTATATAAAGTATTTTAAGAAACCGATTCTGCATTAATGTTTCCCTCCAGTTGATATATATTTTAATAACCAGATAAGTATTGCAGCAAGAATAATATATGCAATAGCAGCAAATATGGCTGATAAATCTAAAGTAAATCTAGTACCGAATGTAATTGACTCCAGAACGCCTACAAAAGGGCTTTTAATAATATCTGCTAAATCATAAATCCATTTAAAAACTATAACAGTTGGAAGTGCGCCTAATAGTTTAAGTATGATCTGTAGACCTAATATTGATACAAGAATAGCTGTGACTGCTTTTATTACTTTGACAATAGTTTCACCCATAAGTTTATTATAGAGTTTAAAGATTAAAGTAGAAAGCCGAAAGTTAGATTAATCACTGATAGAAGTATGTAGTAGATTTGATAGAGGCAGAGTAGTTAATATGTACAATTCACTAATAGCTCTTGTCAAAGCAACATAAAGAAGGTCTTTATTGACCTTGGTTTTTTCTTTGATTTGTTCAATTGAAAGATTCTTATTCCTGACAATAAAATTCTCCTCACTTATGCTTGCGAGTATTACAATATCAAACTCCACACCCTGGGATTCGTTCATGGTCATGACTCGGGCTCTGGATTCAGGTTCCAGGTTTAAGGATTTAAGAAGTGCTTCTTTTTCTATTGGGGTTTTTACAAGAATGCCTATGACATCATCAGGTTTTAAACTAATAATTTCTCTTATTCTTGTAACCTGCAAACCTTTTTCCTGTATCACTTCTTCAATAACTTCTTTCCCCTCTCGCAAATTCTCAGCAGAATCAACTTTATAACCAATCGATTTAATATATTCTATAATTTGTCTGGTATTTCTATAAACCTTTGTAAGCACAACCTTGTTAGAATCCTTGAACTCTTCTCCCGCACCCTCCCAATTCCTGATTGTTCCAAGATGGGTTTGCTGTACAAGGTCGCCAACATATAAAATGGATTGGGTTTTAGGCTCGATAGTTGTTTTGATTATCTCAATTTGCTCTTTAAGATAATTCTGCGCCTCGTCTATAATAATCAAGGGATATTTAATTGGTTCCCTTGCTGTTTTCTGCTTTAATTTTCCTTTCCCGGCTACTACATAATCAATATACTCCTCAAAAATCTCTTTATTTTTTTCAAGGTAAATCTTTAATAAAACTGTTAAATCAAATCGGTCAAAAAAATTATTTTTCTCCTGTCCCTTAAAAATTTTAAATGAACTATTCGAGAAATATTCAAGGTAAACCTCCTTGAATTGAGTGTAAATATTCTTTGAGCCGGAAAATGAAATGTTATCAATATTTCTCAATGCTTCGATTTTTTCGAATTCGTATAAATCTTTTTCTTCTTCGGAATTACCAATCCGTAATACGTAATTCTCAATATTTAACTTCAGTACTTTACATGCCCATTCTACAAAAGTAGTAATTTTGACATTTGTAATACCTAAATTTGGAAGCAGGGCAGAAAAATAT
>CAZHCC010000043.1:0-6594 GCA_964530975.1 uncultured Candidatus Saccharibacteria bacterium | reverse complement strand
AGCCTTAGCTACGGAGCCTATATCACCATCCTTAGCATCTTTTACTACATAAAAGTTAAGTTTTTTCGCAAGTGCCAGTTCTAGTTTTTGATAAACTGATTTTTCGATTTTTTGTCTGCCTCGTTTAAACCCAATATTTAAATCTTCAAAAACCACTGGAGCCTGATATTTGATAACAAGGTCTGCAATTCGCTTTACTACTTGGGATATATAGCCTTCCTTTAAATCTTTGATTCGAGTGATTTCATCCCAGTTTTTTCTGGCTTTATCTCTCATATTAGCTACATCTTCAAGTTTTTCCGCATAATCTTTGCCTAAAAGGTCACGATTTAAACTGCCTTGCTCCAGTATTTCGCCTTTTGCATTTATTACACTGTAATATGCAAGATGCTTTTCACCTCGATCTATACCGATAACATTGAAATCACTTTTATTCTGATCTTTTATAAATGAATTTAGCTTTTCAATTACTTTTTCCGCTTTATACCCGAAATTTAAAGTAATCGGCACATGGAACTGGTAATGATCATGTGTATAACGGTTCCTTTGAAATGCATGACTGATTGTATGTTTAATTTCATTTTCTCCATCTCTTATTTCTACGTTTTTTTTCTCATCAGCATTAATACTCGCTTTACGGAAAAACATTTCTGCCTGACCGTTCAATTTGACAGGATTATTATTTTCAAAAAGTGATTTCCAGTAGGTTGTATGTAGATTCTCCTTCGTATCTTTTGTTTTCTTGGTAAAGTCCTTATTTATAATCTCGAATAAATAGATTTTACCGTCTTTTACATATTCATCGAGCGTGAGTTTATTAATTGGTACAAAATCCAGTTTATATCCTTGCTTTTCAACTTCATTATAAAATTCGCTTACATCTTTATAATTACTTGTACTTTTGAACTTAAAATCAAATGTCTGCCAATCAGGATATTTTGTGATTGAATCTTTTAAATAATCGATCCATTTATTTAGATCGTTTCTACTGAAATTATCACCTTTCTTAAATGTTCCTTGTTTGCGAATATTATTTATTTCTGTCGAAGGGTGGAAGTATCCTTTTTGTATATTAGTTGTGGCAAAACAAACCTTTGGAAGCATTTTGCTTGGGCCAGGTAATAATTTATATTCCATCTTCTGCCAGGAACTGCTCCCTGTCTTAAAAATTTCAGCATTTTTTGTTTTTTCAAAAAGAAAATTATGTCTTTTATCTAGAATTGCAAGAAAATATTGTCCCTCATTATCCTTTAAAATTACAGAAAGATTAGAACTTTCCTTATTTTGATCCCATCCATCAAGTAGAGTGCTACTATTGAAGTTCAGCTTGATTTTGTCGGTTGAATACTCTTTTTTAGTAAGATAATTTCTGATTGCATCATACCACTTGAAACATGGATAATCAGGAGACAATATAATTTCTTTATGTAAATTATAGAATTCTGAATCTGCATTTTCAGGTAAAGTGCTCTTAGTGGAGAAAAGTTTAGTGAATCTGATTAAGTTAATCGCTGAATCACAAAAAGATTTGATTATCTCTTTATGCTCTTTATTTTTTCTATTTATACCAACGCTTAACAACTCTTGAAGTTGCTTTTTTGATGTAACGTATTCATTATTATAAGAAGTAAATATAGATTTAAATAATTCAGAAAAATGTTCCTTCGTATCTTTTGACTTTATAAGATTCTTTAATTCATCCTTATATGGAATTTCTACTTCTATTGATGAAACTGATGTAATTATTTCTGACAGAGATGTATTTTCATGTGATTTTGTATTGCCTTCTTTGTCCACACCCCAGAGTTTGGATTCAATCAATTTTTCTTCAATAAATCTCCAATTGCCAAAGAACAGTTTTGATAACTCTTGTACTGATAATTTGTTAATATAGACTCCTTCTGAGATCTGATCATTTGCTAATAAATTTACTAGGAATTGGATTTTTGAATTGATTTTAACTCCTTCTAGGATAAAACTTTCAAGAACTGAATTAAGACTTTCGTCATTTACTTCGAAAATAAAGTTATCTTGCTTTTTGTCTGAACCAATTTGCTTGTATAAAGTATTGAAAAGAGGGAGTCTGGTATTATCTTTATTCTTTTGGTTATATTCGTTCACGAATGAGTTGTATTTCCCAATAATCTCATCATATTTATCTATACCTTGCTGGGTAAGGGTTTGATTAAAGCTGTTTAAATCAAATATATAGGAATACTCTTTTAATACACTAAAAACACTTTCTTTCTTTTGAAATTTATAAATGTTCTGACAAAATCGAGGTAGATTTTCATTAATAATTCTATTTGCAACTCCAGTAGACTTTTGTTCACTTGAGTAATAATTCTCTCTGTTTTGATTAAAACCAGTAAAGTAGGTAAAGAAACCTTTAAACTTACTTATTAACTCTAAGTTAGTGCTATTGCCTTTATTTTGGATTTCTAAAACCTTGAGTATATTGCTTTCTGTAAGGATTTTATATCCAGATCCTTTTAGAATATCTTTTCCATTCTCGCCTTTATATTTTTCTTGCCAGTCTTTTGCAGTTTGTTCAAAAAGTTTACAAACTTGTAATCGCAGTGTGTTTTCTAGTTTGGATTTAGAGGCTTCTTTCGATTTAATTTCAGTTTCAATTTTGAGTTTTTTAGTTTTATCATGCTCAGCATTTTTTGATATTTTTAAAGAGAGAATTTCAACAAATAAGTCATAATATTCATGAAAATCTATTTCAGAATGACTTAAACTTTGGACTATAAAATCTTCATGAAGCTTGTCAAAAATAGGTTTGATAGCTTTATAGTTTTCCGCTCTTTCGTTGTCGATTTCTATTAAATTTTTCTCTGCAAGATGTTTTTTAGTATCTTCTACTGGCTTTAAAGCAAACCTAAGGGTTTTGGAAAGCGGATAAAGGTTTGTGAATTTATTGAAAGATGGTGAGAGATTCATTTCCCTGTATCTTATTTCATTTTAAATGTTTTGTTAATTTCAAATCAACTCCTTATTCGCAATATATGTAATATTATATTTTTCACCAAAAATCTGTTTGGCTATATTTTGGATATCATCTGCAGTAACGGAGTATATTTTCTTTTTGGCGGTTTCCAAATCATCAATTTTACCTTCAAGAAGTAATTGTATTCCATAATTTTGTCCCAGATAATTTATGCTTTCATGGGCCATTGCTATTGATGCATAGTATAAATTTTGTGCTCTCTCTAGTTCCTCTTTTGTAATAGCCTTACTTTTTACTTTATCCAATTCCTCAAAAACCTTGTCAATTGTTAATTTTGTTTTATCGGAATTTGCTCCAAAATAAATATTAAATACACCAGTATCCAGATAATCTGAGTGATTCGCCCCTACATAATATGCAACACCGAGCTTCTCGCGAAGTAGGCTCCATAATATTGATCCCATACCACCGCCCAATACCTCTTCAAGTAATTCGAATTTATACAAATCTTCGCTTAAAGTTGAGACTCCTGGAAATGACATGACTACATGAGCCTGTTTTGAGTCTTTTTTCTCAATAAAATCTACTTTATTTACAGGGTTAAACTCTGCTTTCGTAAAAGTTAAAGCACCTGAATTACGTACTTTCATATACTTTGATATATTGTCTTTTATTCTTTCCACTCCGAAGCTTCCAACAGAAACTATCAAAAAATCCTCCTGTAAATAATTTGTCTCAAGGAAATTAACTAAGTCATTTCTATTAAATTTACTTATTGTCTCTTCATTACCCAGGATAGGTCTGCCTAGCATTTGATCAGGAAAAATATTTTGATGAGAGTATTGCCATACCAAATCACTTGGCGAATCCTCATACATTCTTATTTCCTCAATAATATTACCTCTTTCTATATTTATATCATCATCAGTGAATTTACCGTTTTGCAAAATATCGGAGAGAATTTCAAAGGCATTATCAAATTTCTCTTCAAGTACGCGAATATAATAGCCTGTATATTCCTGGCCGGTAAATGCATTTGTCTGCCCGCCAATTGTTTCAATATCCATAGCAATATCCTGAGTTGTGCGTTTCTCGGTCTGCTTAAACATCATATGTTCAATAAAATGAGAGATACCTGTATTCTCCGGTGTTTCAAATCTTGAGCCGTTTCTTATAAGAAAAAGAATATAAGAAATAGGTGAGTCTTTTTGGATATGTAAGATTTGAAAATTATTTACGCTATCTCTTATTAATTGCATTGGTATGAATTATAGTTTTACATGCACCTAAAGACAAATTAATGGAACCATAATCGATTAGATCATAATTACAATATAGACTATGTCACATTCCCGATCATTTTCCACCAAGATTGAAAGCAATAAACTTTAAAAAATCATCACTTGAGTATATTATCTCTATATGAGTGTCTTGTACTTATCCTTTGTACATAGATTATTTAAGAAAATCTTAATTTACTAAAAATGATACTTCCTACAGTCCAAAGCCAAATATATACCGATAAAAATGAACTTGAAAAACTTCTCTTGGAAATGGCACGAAAAAACGGCTATTCAATACTTAAGCTTACAAATGCAATAAAATTTGCTGATGAAGCGCATAGAGGTCAGGTGCGCAAAAGTGGGGAAGAATACTTTATCCATCCGTTAAATGTTGCTTTAAGCATTGCAGAAATTGATTTGGGTCTTGATGCGGTAATTGCCAGTTTATTACATGATGTTATTGAAGACACTTCTGTCACTTATGCTGAGATAGAAGCGAAATTTGGCGCGACTGTGTCAAAACTTGTTGAAGGGGTTACAAAGATCACAAATATTGCACATGACTCAAATACACGCTATTCTGACATACAAAATCTTCGTAGATTTCTTATTGCAACAACAAAAGATATTAGAGTACTGCTTATCAAACTTGCAGATCGTCTTCATAATATGAAAACTGTCACCTCTCTCAAGCAGGAAAAGATTATTGAGAATTGTGATGAAACACTCAAAGTCTATGTGCCTTTGGCAGAATATATTGGTATTGGAAAATGGAAAAGAGAGCTTGAAGATATAGCTTTTTATCATGTTTATAATAAAGAATATGAATTTATACAAAATAAACTACTGCATGATAAAGAGGAAAATCAGTCATTATTGACTGATTTCATAGGTAAAGTAGAGGAATTACTAGTGAGAGAGAAGATTAAATTTGAAAAGATTTATGGAAGAATAAAATCAGTTGCCTCAATTTACAGGAAAGTTCATAAATACATTGGTGAGGGAAAGGGTGAGGATCTTAATACATTTGATTTTAATGAAATAAAAGATTTCTTTGCTATTTCTATTATCCTCAAGAAGGATATCTTTGAATGTTACCATGTATTAGGTTTAGTTCATTCAAATTGGAATTTCTCAGAGCATAATTTTGATGATTATATTTCAAGGCCAAAAAGGAATGGTTATACATCTATACATACTATAGTTGAACATAATGGCAGAGAGATAGAGGTCCATATAAAAACAGGAGAAATGCATTATTCTAATGAATTCGGGCCTGCTTCCCATATTGCCTATAAAATAGCTAATAAACGAAATGTAAAATCTACTAATAGCTATAAGTGGATACATAACTTGAATGACTGGTCTAAAGGCCTGGAGGATGACAGCAAATTTGCACTAAATCTTTTCTCTGACAAAGTATTTGCCATAACTCCAAGGGGGAAAATAATTGAGCTGAATAAAGGATCCTGTGTTATAGACTTCGCTTTTGCGGTTCATACCGAAATTGGATATCGTTTTATAAGAGCAAAGGTAAATGGACAAAACGTAAAGGTGGATTATATCGTTGAGAACGGAGATGTGATAGAAATTCTAACATCCAAATCCCGTAAATACCCAAGTGAGGAATGGCTAAAACTTGTTAAAGAGTCAGAAACAAAAAAGAGAATTTCCGCTGCTCTTAGAATAAAAGATCGTGATGTGAGAATTGAGACTGCCAAGGAGTCCCTTCGAAAATATATTTTGGAATCAATAAAACTTGATTGGTTGAATATTGATTCTAATGTAATTAACCATACAATAAATAATTTTGACTGCGAAGATATTAATATTTTGTATGAGAAGATTGCATTTGGCAAAGTACAAAAACTTGAAGTCCTAAGGTTTGTAGTAAGGGCACTAAACCTCCAGGATACCTTACATAAAAAGCTGGCACCAATGAATATAACTACTGTTTGTGCTACAAAAGTAACTATTGAAGGACTAAAAGGTCTCCCTTTTAAATCCGCAAAATGTTGTTCGCCAGAAATTACAGCTGAAATAGTTGGTATCGTTACACTTAGAGAGGGCCTAAAAATTCATCGAAATAATTGCAAATCATTAAATGAATATCCCGAAAACCGGATTTTAAAAGCGGAGTGGGGAGAATGATCATATATATGAACTTATGTAATAATATGATCCTACTGTGGATCTTTGCCTAAATACCTTTTTTATAGTACTATTTCGGGTAGAATTAATAAATTACTGTAATCATGGCAAAAAGAAGCGATTTAAGCGGCAAAAAAGCAAATATCCAGAAGTCTGGTAGACATAAATCGGGCAAGGGAAGATCAGGTTCAAAGGCATTCGCTTATA
>CAZHCC010000042.1:0-6672 GCA_964530975.1 uncultured Candidatus Saccharibacteria bacterium | reverse complement strand
AGAATTGGGTTGGGATTATTCTCAAACACTTGAAGAAGGTATTCGTAAGACTTATACCTGGATTGAAGCACAAATTGAGAAAGGAAATAAATGATCGAAAAAACTTATCAATGGTATAAAGAAAATGGATAATACTGTCCTAAAGCCTTGGGGTTCATACAAGAACCTGATGGATGAGAAATATACAAAAGTAAAAAAGATTATTATTAGTCCCGGAGAGGCACCAAGTTACCAGTATCATTTTAAGAGAAGTGAAATCTGGATTATTGTAAAGGGCACAGCAAAAGTTAAGATCGATGATATTGTTCATTATCATAGAGTTGGTGACATTGTTCTTATTCCAAAAGAATCAAAACACCAAGTCACAAATATTGGTGAAGACGAACTGGTATTTGTAGAAATTCAACTTGGCGAATACTTTGGTGAAGATGATATTGTAAGATTGGATGATAAGTATGGCAGAGTATAAGGTTCTATTAACGACAAGTGGGCTTGGTTCAAGACTTGGAAATCTAACTAAATTTACAAACAAAAGTTTAATTCGAGTGGGAGATAAACCAATCATCTCTCATATCGTTGATACCTATCCAAAAGATGTTGAGTTTGTAGTAACTCTTGGACATTATGGATCTCATGTAAAACAATATTTGGATATTGCCCATTCGGATAGAAAATTTCAATTTGTTGAAATTGATAATTATATGGGAGAAGGAAGTAATCTATTATATTCTATGTCTTTAGCAGAAAAATATCTCCAATGCCCATTTATTTTTCATGCCTGTGATATTATTCTACCCAATAATTATATTAATAATATTGATTTTTCATCGAATTGGGTTATTGGAGGTCCTGGAAATGATAGTCAAGCATATAGGACAATTAATTGTGCAAATGGAAAAATTATATCTATAAATGAAAAAGGAGAACAAAATTTTGATTTCGTTTATGTTGGAGTTTCTGGCATCGTCGATTATGAAGACTTTTGGAAAAATTGTAAAAACATTATTGAAACTATAAAAAATAGTGAACTAAGTGATTGTCATGTAGTTCGTAGAATGAAAAATTTTTCTGTTATTGAAATAACTGATTGGTATGATATTGGAAATATTGACGCACTCAAAAGAACTCGTTCCAAAATCAAAGCAACAATACAAGTTCTTGATAAGGAAGATGAAAATATTTTTATACTTGATGATTTTGTAATTAAGTTTTTTCATAACAAAAAGATTTGTTATGATAGAGTGTTGAGAAGTAAAAGTTTAAATGGTCTTACTCCCAAACTTTTAGATAGTACTGAGAACTTTTATAAGTATGAGTATGTTGTAGCAGATTTATTGTCTGATACTATAAATCGTACTAAGTTTTTGAAGTTATTAAACTGGGCAAAAGAAAACCTTTGGATTTCTAAAGAACAAGAAAACTTTTATGATAATGCTTTGTCTTTTTACAAAGACAAAACTTTACTGAGAATAGAAAAGTTTTTAGATAAACATAACTTATTAGATGAAGTCGATTATATTAACGGCATTGAAGTTCCTAAAATTAGAGATCTAATTAAACAAATAAATTTTGAGGACATTGTAGGTAAAGGACCTACCGGATTTCATGGTGATTTTATTCTAGATAATATCCTAATTTCAGAATCATTTACATTAATTGATTGGAGGCAAGACTTTAATGGTATAATTGAGTCTGGTGATATGAATTATGATCTTGCTAAGTTAAATCATAACTTGATATTGAATCATGATATGCTGTACCATAATTATTTTGAAATTGATTTTTCTGAAGAAATCAAGTGTGATGTTCATGTAAAAAAATCTTTGATTGACTGTAAAAGTATTCTTAAAGAATTTTGTGAAAACAATGATGTAAATTTTAATAGTATTGAAATACTTACTGCTTTAATTTGGATTAACATGTCTCCTTTGCATGAGCATCCACTTGATATGTTTTTATATTATTTTGGAAAATATAATTTGTTCCTAGCATTATCTAAATGATATTCCCAAAATATTACATTGGACCGATGAGTAAAAATGTAGTTGACTGTGTAATTGTGCATAGTCAAAAATATCATATTGGTCTTATTCCATCAAGACGACAAATAGACTATTGTGGTGGATATGTAAACAAATGGGATACTAAAAAATTTTCGCAATATTTAAAAAACAAGAAAGTATTGTTATGTAGAGATCATGGTGGGCCAAAGCAAGGTCTAAATGAAGATGATGGTGTGAAATCTTTTTTGAATGATTGTGAAAATTTGCAATTGATTCATATCGATCCATTTAAAGACTCTACTTCTGTCTATCAAGCAGCAGAAAAAACGGTGTATTATATAAAACTCTGCTTTTTAAAAAATTCGAATATAGTTTATGAAGTTGGAACAGAGGAAGCAATTTTTAAATATGAAGCAAGTGAATTGGATTGGTTTCTTAATTATTTACAAGAGCACCTTTCTGAGCAAGAATATACTCAGATCAAATATGCAGTTGTTCAGTCTGGAACTAGATTGAACTTACCTACAAGAACAAATGTGGGAAACTTTAATAATGGAAGACTTTTACATTTTGTTGATGTTGTAAAATCTTACGGATTAATGAGTAAAGAGCATAATGGCGATTATCTTATTGATTCTTTTGATATTGAAATGAGATATGATTCTGGTTTAGATGCTATCAATATTGCTCCAGAATTTGGACAAATTGAATCTGAATTTTATTTGGAGCAATGTAAGGGTTCTTCTTTATTTGATGTGTTGTATGAAATATGTTATAATTCTGGAAAGTGGAAAAAGTGGATAAGTGATGTAACTAGAGTGTCTAAAGAACAAATTATTATTACTTGTTGCCACTATATTTTATCGGATAAAGAGTTTATTGAATCTATAAAGATACATTTTCCAAATTCTGATAAATTAATACAGAAAAAAATTAGTTCTAAATTAAAATTATTAAATGAACAAACAAAAAATTATTGCATTTGATTTGGATGATGTTATTTGTTTTCGTCCTAAAGAATATGAATATCTGGGAATACAAAAATATGATTATTGCGAACCAGATTTGAAAATTATTGATATTATTAATTCATTATATTCCGAAGGACATACAATTTTAATTTATACTGCAAGGGGAATGAGCCAATGTAAAGGAAATGTTGACAAAATATATGAATTGCTGTATGATAAAACTATAGAACAATTAAACCTATGGAAAGTAAAATATCATAAACTTATCATGGGAAAAATACATTATGATGTTTTAATTGATGATAAATCTCTTAATTCTGATTGTATAAATAAAGAAAAAATTATTAATTTTTTATTTGGAAAAAATATAAATGAAATCTATTAGGAAACCGGAAAAATCTGAATTTACTACTGTATTGGGAGATTCTAAAAAATTCGATTTGGTAAGAAATGCAGTAAATCCAGAACAATATGATGAATACCGAAAACTTTGGGATAGGACTGCTAAATTGGAAATTGTTCCAGATTTTCCCATTCAATTGGACTTTGAATTAAATTACTCTTGTAATTTTTCTTGTCCAATGTGTACTTGGAATTCAGAAACAACTTCTAGATTTGGTAAAGATAAATGGTTTCCATTTGAAGTTTGGAAAGAATTGATTGGCGAATCTATTCCCAAAGGATTAAAATCAATTAGATTAAATCATATTAATGAACCATTAATTCGTCAAGATATTGTTAAGTTCGTCGAATATGCAAGAAGCGTTGGTATTCTTGATATTTACTTTTCAACTAATGGATCTCTTTTAACTGAAAAAATGTCAAGAGGATTAATTGAAGCAGGTCTTTTGAGACTTCAAGTTTCTTTAGATGCTGCAACAGAGGAAACATATAATAAAATTCGTATTGGTGGAGACTACAATAAAATTCTTAAAAATATAGATCGTTTTCTTGAGATTCGTGAGGAAATGGGTTCCAAACTTCCAACTCTTAGAGTTAATTTTGTTAAAACTTCAGAAAACATTCATGAATTAGATAAATTTATTGAAATTTGGGAAAACAAGGCAGATCTTATTGGTGTTCAAGATTTGCTTGGTATTGTTGATAAATTTGATAAATCTAAAAAGGAGGGGTATGATCCTTCTGTTGAAGACTTTAGGTGTGCCCAACCATTTCAACATTTGACTATTAGATCAAATGGACACATTCTCCCATGCTGTTCTTTCTTTGGGCCTGATATTCCAGTTGCAAAACTAAAACACAATGTTGAAAATGTTGAAATGACTGGTGAAGATGGCATTCTAGTATCAGATGAAACTAAAAAAACAATTGCCAATTTGATGGTTAGAAATATTGAAGAAACCTGGAATAGTGATGAAATGAAATTTTTTAGAGAAATTCATAAAAATGGAGAGTATTGGAAAAATCCTGTATGCAAAAAATGTGTGCAGGCAACATCTCACTTGGATGAAACTCAGGGCACTTGAGATTATAAGATAAATAAAAATACAATTGATTCTTTTTTTGTTTGGAGAAAATATTAATGAAATTGACTGAAATTGAAAATTTTAATGCAGAGCAGTCTTTATTTGATTCCTTTAATGGATTCATGCTTTCATCCGATTTAAAAGTTTTTGGTAAACTTTTGGCAAGGACTTTACTTTTTGATAAAGTAAAAGATATTCCTGGAGATGTTGTTGAATGTGGAGTGTTTAAAGGAACTGGGATTTTTACCTTTTTGAAATTAAAAAGGTATTTTTGTCCTAACAGTAATAAGCAAGTCATTGGGTTTGACTTTTACAATACTAAAGATTTGGTAGAAAGTCTATCTGGATATGATAAGGAAGCAATGGATACCATGTTCAAAGGTAGAGGATTTGAACATGAAGTAACCTTTAAAGATTATCTTAATCAAAAAATATTAGATTCTGGATTTCAAAATTATGAGTTTGAATTAATTCCCGGAGATGTATGCGAGACAACTCATAAATTTGTTAAAGAAAGACCTGGTGCTAAGATTTCTTTATTGTATATTGATGTTGATCTTGAAGTCCCAACTTATGAAATTTTATCTGCTATGTGGGATAGAGTATCCTCTGGTGGAATTGTAGTTTTTGATGACTATGCGTACCAAAGATGGAGCGAAAGTCCTGGAGCTGATAAATTTTTTGAAAATAGAGGAATTAAAATAAAATCACTTAATTTTATGGCTCCAACAGCATATGCAGTCAAACCATAATTATATGTTTTGTTTTTCTTGTAAGTATTTTGATAGGTCTCCAGTTAAACAAACAATTGATTCAATTCTGACTCATCATCCCGATGAAAAAATTGTTATTGTTGATTCTATGTCTGGTGATAAAAGTTATTACCAGATGTTTTCTAATTATGATAATGTTGATATATTGGATAATTGCAATCCTTATAGAGTTCCTGGGGCTTTCTATCAAACAGTTAAAAAATATCCAAATGAACCTTATTATGTAAATTTGCAAGATTCTTTGATATTAAAAAAATCTTGGCAAAAATTTATAGATGATCCTTCTGAATTTATATCTCTTGCATATTTTCATGAAATGATTCATTCTGAAGATAGTCCTCAATACAAATACCTGAAAGAAGTTTTTTCTGGAACTGGATATAATGTTCCAAATTCAGGAAATTCTTCTAGTGCTTGTTTTGGGCCAGTTTACATCATAAAAAATTCTCTTGCTAAGAAATTTTATGACAGTGGTGTTCTTACTAATATGAAATCCACTTGCAAAATGCATGATGAAATGGGAGAAAGAATCTTTGGTTATCTTGCGATGGTGGAGGGATTTGATCCATCACAACATAATATGGAAGGGGATATTATATCTCGGTGGAATGAAATGGTTAATGATCAAATGCATTATTATACAAAAATTTTCTGTTCTATGTTAGGTAGAACATAGTTGACAACTTAATGTAAATTTGTTAGTATTAAAAAAATTATTATAGTTTTGCATATGAATATTTTATTTCCGACTGCTGGATTGGGGTCACGTTTTAAATTTGATGGTTTTGGAGATACTGCTCGTCAGGATCTAGAAAATATATTAAATAAATGAAAATTACAGTTCTTGGATCTAGTGGGCAGATCGGTGCCTATCTATCAGTATATCTTCGCAGCAAGGGTCATGCAGTTATTGAATTTGATAAAGATGAAAATCTCAATCATGACATGACTATCATTCCTAATCAATATCTTGAGAATGCAATTGATACTGCAGACTTTGTATTCTTCCTCGCATTTGATGTAGGCGGATCACGTTATCTCAAAAAGTATCAACATACTTTCCAGTTTATTGATAACAACACTCGTTTGATGACAAATGCCTTTGGTCTTCTTAAAAAATATAATAAGAGGTTTATCTTTGCTTCATCTCAGATGAGTAATATGAGTCATTCTCCTTATGGAGTACTTAAGAATGTTGGAGAACTTTATACCAAATCACTCAAAGGACTTATCGTTAAGTTCTGGAATGTGTATGGGATTGAGAAAGATCAAGAGAAAGCACACGTAATTACAGACTTTATTCGTAAAGGATTTGAGACCGGTGTGATTGATATGCTTACTGACGGACAAGAAGAACGTGAGTTTCTTTATGCCGAAGATTGTTGTGAAGCACTTGAAGCAATTATGAATAATTATAATGATTTTACATCAGAAGATA
>CAZHCC010000041.1:0-6700 GCA_964530975.1 uncultured Candidatus Saccharibacteria bacterium | reverse complement strand
AGGGGTTATAAATTATTTATAAAATTAAAATATATAAAAAATGTTAGAAAATAAAGAGCAAATATTTAAAATTCGCCATTCATTGGCTCATATTTTAGCACAAGCAGTACAGCATTTATTTGTAGATGTTAAGCTTGGAATTGGACCGGCAATTGAAAATGGTTTCTATTATGATTTCATTTTTTCGGAAAATATTAGTGAAGCCGAATTGGAAAGAATCGAGGATGAAATGCGTAAAATTATTACTAAAGACTATAATTTTGAGCAAAGTCAGATGACTAAGGACCAGGCGATTGAATTTCTCTACAAGATCAATCAACCTTTTAAGGCCGAATTGGCAAGTAATTTGGAGAGTACTGAACTTGGATTCTATGCTGATGGTGATTTCAAAGATCTATGCAAAGGACCTCATATTGGAAATACAAATGAAATTAATCCTAATGCCTTTAAGTTGACACATATTGCCGGTGCGTATTGGAGAGGTGATGAGAAACGTCCTATGATGCAGCGTATTTACGGAGTTGCTTTTGAAACTAAGGATGAACTGGATAATTTCTTAAATCTTCAGGAAGAAGCCAAAAAGCGTGACCATCGTAAACTTGGTAAGCAACTGGACTTATTTACATTTTCTGAGTTAGTGGGTTCCGGTTTGCCTCTTTTTACTCCCAGAGGTACTTATTTGAGAACAAGACTAACTGAATTATCCGAAAATCTTCAAAGAAATGCCGGATTCGAGCAGGTATGGATTCCTCATTTTACTAAGTCTGATCTTTATAAAGTTTCCGGTCATTGGGAAAAATTTGGTGATGAGTTATTTCTTGTGCAAAGTCAGGAGACTTCAGATCAAATGGTTATGAAGCCTATGAATTGCCCACATCATGCCCAGATTTACGCTTCCAAACCACGTAGTTATAGAGATTTGCCAGTAAGATACTTTGAAACTACTACAGTTTACAGAGATGAGAAAGCCGGTGAAATGCTTGGTTTATCAAGAGTAAGATCAATTACTCAGGATGACGCACATATTTTTTGTACTATGGATCAGATTCAAGAAGAATTTGAAAGAATTATGTCCATGATTAAATCTCTATATGGTACACTTGGTTTAGAGTTTAGAGCAAGGCTTTCTTTCAGTGATCCTAATGAAACAGGAAAGTATTTAGGAGATAGAGCCGATTGGGAAAGAGCCGAAAAGATAATTGAGAATATTGCCAAAAAACTTGAACTTGATTACTTTGTATCGCTTGGAGATGCTGCATTTTACGGACCTAAAATTGATATTTTGATAAAAGATGCCCTTGGTAGAGAGCATCAATGTGCAACAGAACAACTAGATTTTATACAGCCGAGCAGATTCGGATTAAAATATGTTGACTCTGACGGTCAGGAGAAGACTCCGGTAATGATTCATAAAGCACTTCTTGGTTCAATTGAGAGATTCCTTTCCGTTTATATCGAACATACTGCAGGAAATTTCCCATTATGGCTTTGCTATGATAAGGCGGTAA
Organism: uncultured Candidatus Saccharibacteria bacterium; assembly: GCA_964530975.1. GTDB lineage: Bacteria > Patescibacteriota > Dojkabacteria > JAOAGR01 > JAOAGR01 > CAZHCC01. The sequence continues at coordinate 5,192 of CAZHCC010000041.1, read as the reverse complement.
TCATTCCTGTATCAACCGATAAGCATATGGATTACTGCTTTGAGGTTGAGGCGGAGTTAAAATCAAAGGGCCTCAGGGTTTATGTTGATGATAATAAGGAATCCATGGGTAATAAAATCAGAAAGGCCCAAATTGATAAAATACCTTATATGCTTGTAGTCGGAGATAAGGAATTAGAAAATAAAGCTGTTGCTGTAAGACTTCGAAATGGTACTAATCTTGGCATTATGAGTATTGCGGAATTAACGGAAAGAATGCTTAAAGAACTTGAAAGTAAGGTATAATCAAGATGATATTTGAAATTTGCATAAAAGAAATGATTACTAAAATTGGAATGTGTAGAAATGAGAAAAGCTATATTACTTTTGCACGAAAAGGAAAATAACAGATAAAGTGAAATTTTTATTACAAACACAAATAGGTATTGAGGCAATTACTGAATTAGAGCTGGAAAAGAAGTTCAAAAGTAAATATTCAATGGATTATATTGCCTTTGTCCCTCATAAAAACGGACTTGTACAAATAGATTGTCCCGAGCCGTCCGTCACAGGTTCGCAAAAAGGTAATTTACAAAGGCCAGGTATAGATTTGGATTTCTATAAAGACTTGGGAACAGTCGAGGATGCATTTTATATACTAGATTATGTCAAAGATATACCAAAGGAGTCTACAACAAGAGATTTGCTTCGTAAGCTGGACATAAATAAAATAAAAAAGAATCTTGATTTTTACTTTGATAAACTTAATAACTTTGATAATTTAGGTGATTTCCGCTTCGTAACTCGTAAAAAAGCAGTTAATGACTTTAGAAGAGTGGATCTGAACCGTGATATAAAAACATTTTTTGAGAGAAATATATCAAGAGTGAAGGTTACGGAGGAAGAAGGTGTAAAAGAAATCTGGACAACATTAGTCAAAAACAGGCTTATTATCGGTGTAAGACTTACTAATAAAGCAAAGCGACATGGATATTACAAAACTTCGATGGTGCATGGTTCTTTACGTCCAACTGTTGCTAATGCAATGGCTTTTGTAAGTGATATTTATTCAAAGGACAGCATCTGGGACCCATTTTGCGGAGCAGGCACCATTCCTTGCGAATTGATAGAGAATTTTAAATTTGGTAAATTAATTTGCTCTGATATATCTGAAGATGCAATAAATGCAACCACAGAAAACCTTGGTAATACAAAAGGTTTTAAGCAGTTCAAATCCAAAGTCGCGTTGAAGGTTCAGGACTTCTTCGAGTCAAAAGACTATGCAGCTACAATTATATCTAATTTGCCATTTGGAACCCAATATTCTTTTGGAGCTGATTTTAAGAATAAACTTGCTCGAAAATTCAATGAAGTAAAAGATCTTGGCCAAATCACATTACTGTTTACTGAAGTACTGGAAATCCCCAATTTTCAGCTTACTCGCAAGTTTGAATTAGAAGTTTTGGGGCATCATTGTTTTATTCTTGTTTATAAGAAAGTAAAATAATTAAGTGTTTTTTATTAATTTTGAACTTTTAACTTAGTATAGTATACTTTCCTTGCATCCTGCCGTAGAAATGGGCTACAGAGATTTCCAAGATTCTTAATTTTATAAGAGTAGGGAATCAAAATATTGATTTTAGTGGAGAGGTACCCAAGTGGTTGAAGGGGCGGGTTTGCTAAATCTGTAGTAGGAGAAATCCTAGCGAGGGTTCGAATCCCTCTCTCTCCGCCACAATTAGTTAATTAAACCCTCTTCAATTAATCTAGGCACTATAAAATCATTCATTTGCAGAGTGAGTGGCAACTCTTTATTAATAAATTCTTCTCTAGAAAGCCAGTGTAGATTTTGAATTTCATTACTAGGTTTTGGTTCACCATTAATATTTACGTGATACAATACTATTTTAACAGTTTTTTTAGGGTCACTAGCAGTGGGTGTGATTGGACATGAGAAAAAATACACCGGTAAGCCAATTACTTGAACATTTAGTTCTTCCTGAATTTCTCGTTTTAAACATTCTTGGGGGGTTTCATCCTCTAAAGGTTTTCCACCTACATTCTTCCAAAACTCATCTTTATCTTCTTTTACAATTAAAAATTTATAGTCACGAATTATTACAGCTGCATATTTAATAATATCAACACTATCATCCATAAGCGGATTGTATCAAAGTTTGAAATAAAAAGTTCCAAGATAGTCCCAGAAGCCCCGCCAATCGGAACGGGCTTTGTTTTGAGCGAGTATGTCAAAGGGTTCTATCCATTCCCAATGCAGTTTTTTATCTATCAAAACAAAGTTCGAGCCGATGATATTCAAGAGTAACTTCCTATCCATACTATCCCTTTCACTGAATGCTCGAAATGCCCGATTAGCGACAATTATTAATCCTTCAATTCCTACTTATAAACTGAGTGGCAATCTGGTTCATTTTGCAGCATATAAAAAATTTTAATTATTCATTATCGATTATAGTTCCTGGTGAATGAAAATTATGTATAATCATCCAGATCGTGAAAGATTTTAGATTTTTTTTAATAAGAATATTGAGTATTTGTCTTGTGGCTGTGGCCTTATGGTGGACATATATTTATTTAAGTCCCGAATCGGTACAAGCGAGGGGCGGATGCTTTCTTCCGGATACCAGGGTTTTAACCCAAAAAGGTTATATTGAAGTTCAATATTTAAAACCCGGAGATGAAATACTCAGTCTGAATACATCAACTAATACCAAAGAAATCTCAAAAATTGGGAGTATTGATATACTGGAATTTGATAATTACTTTTTATTAAATAATAAAATTAAAGTAACCGGAACCCATCCTTTTTATATATGGCGAGATGGGACACTTATATTTGAACCAGTATCTGAACTAAAAATCGGGGATAAACTTGTGTCTGATACTTTGGATTTTATAATACTGGAAAGTATTGAAAGAATTGATCAAAAAACAAAAGTTTATAATCTGATTAATGTAGAACCAAATAATAATTATATTGTTGAGGGATATCTTGTTCATAATAAAGGTGGCGGGGGTGGAGGAGGTGGCGGCGGCGGGGGTGGAGGCGGTGGCGGCAGAAGCTCCAGCCGGTATGGAAGTTCTTCTTCCAAAAAAATTAATTGTGAAACCTATACCGATCCGAAAGCAAAGCAGGACTGTAAAAATAATGAATACAATGAATACTGGGAAGGTGTTACATTCTTGGGGATTTTAGGAACTATTTTCACAATTTTTACAATATCCTCAGCATTTAGTTCAAGTCAATCGAGAAAGAAGAAATATCAGAAAACAGGTAAACCATTTTTAAATGATATTGCTATTGTAGATTTTACAAAGAGTATTATTCCAAGTTTTGAGAATGTTTATGATAAATATTATACAAAGGATGTGGAGCAATGGAGTCTAAAGCAGCATAAAGGAGAGATTTCCGTTGCAGAATATTTATCTGTAATTACCCAACCAGAACTTGAACAGAAATTCAGTGAGATATTTAAGAAATATCAAAGTGACTGGTCAAGAAAGGCCTTTTCTAATATGTTCAGTTATACGACGAGTCCGTTTTTGTTAAGACAGAAGAATATTTTTGATGATGATTTCGGGGATTCGTATGATATTGTTTATAATCCTGAAGTCATAGGAATTTACCTTATTAAATCCAAAGATTTAGGTGAAAGACTCGAATTAGTAGTACATCTGGATGGAAGGATGGTTAATTTTGAAATAAGTCCTGCAGGCACTGTTCTTTCTGGTGAACCGCTTGCAAGAGAATTTAGTGATTTATGGACGATTGAGGTTGATAAGAAAACCAAGGCGATATTTATTTCCGATATTAAACAATTATGAAATCAACAATCTGGTTAATCGATAGACTAAAAAAAGCTTATAAAAAACTGGTATTGCCATCAAAAGCAGATTATATTTTCCACTTTTTATTTGCTTTTCAGGTATCATATACTCTTCAAATAATAATTTTTGTAATCGAGCAAATATTTAATATTTTTGAGATTGTTGATAATCAAGGTATAGTACTTTTTTATCTTGGATTATTTATAAGTGTTATTTTAGTTACATTCTTTTTATATAGACTTTTCCACTGGCTTGATGATGTTGATGAAACACATAATCAGGTGGCTCTAGGACTTGGAGTTATTTTCTCTGTATTATTATTCGGCTCAATACAGAATTTCGATATAAGTCTCAACTTTTTATGGGTTGATATTGGTATAATACTTGCATCAATTCTCCTGAATACTTTGATCTTTATGAAATTCACTAAAAGATTATTAATTATAATTAAAGAATTCTTCGAAAAATAAAATGAAAGTAAAAAAAGTCATTATCCCGGTTGCAGGAATCGGTACACGTTTCCTCCCTTATACCAAAGCAATTCCAAAAGAAATGCTTCCAATTGTAGATAAACCTGTAATACAATTTGTTGTAGAGGAAGCTGTCGGAGCTGGAATTGAAGATGTTATTTTAGTTACCGGTGCCAATAAAAGAGCAATTGAAGATCATTTTGATTTTTCTTATGAACTTGAAAAAAGATTGGTAGATTTTGGTAAGCCTAACTTAATTGGTGAAATCCAAAAACCGGCAGAACTTGCTAATTTTATACATATAAGACAGAAAGGCCCGTATGGAAATGCGATTCCGGTCAAAATTGCCCAACATCTTGTCGGAGATGAGCCTTTCCTTGTTTTATGGGGAGATGAATTTTTTCTTTGTAAAAATAAATCCAGATCCCAACAGGCCATTGAAGCTTATGAAAAATATCAGTCAACAATACTTTGCGGCATCACTTCTACTGATCCTGAAGATGCGAAAAAATATGCTTTTGTTGATGGAGTTGAAGTTGAACCAGGGGTTTGGAAAGTAAATCGTTTGATTGAGAAGCCAGGTATCGGTAATGAACCTTCAAATATGGCAATTCTATCAGGAGATATTTTGACATCGGATATTTTCCCGATTCTGGAGAATCAAAAGCCTGGACATGGTGGTGAATATGTTCTTCATGAAGCAGTAAGCCAATTAGCAGAAAGTGGAAAACCCGTTTACGCAATCAATCTTGACTATGAAAGATATTACGATACCGGCAATAAAATGTCTTATATGAAAACCGTAACTGAAATGGCTTTAAGGCATCCTGAGATTGGAGAAGAGTATAGGGAGTATATTAGAGGGTTGAATAAATTGGTAAACGGATAAAATTTC
>CAZHCC010000040.1:0-6974 GCA_964530975.1 uncultured Candidatus Saccharibacteria bacterium | reverse complement strand
GTGGGATGATGTTTATATGTTTAAAACTATAGATGAAGAATATGAAGTCACTTTACCATTTGAAATTGCACAAAAAGATGAAATGAAAAAAGTTGCAGAAGCTTCGACTGAGTGTTTTCCTGACTGGCCAAACAATCGTGAATATGTCGAATTCTGCTTTAGAATTAACTCCGATAAAAATGTAGATAAATTTAATAAAAATATTATTTTGGAAAAAAGTAACAAAATAGCCTCTTTTGGCTCAGTTCTTATTTCTAAAAACTTAGAGCTGGCTTTTTTGCATAACGCTGGTACTCTTCCAGATTTCCGTGGAGAAGGATTGCATGATGAATTAATCAAATTCCGTGCGAATTTAGCCCTTAAGTCAGGAGCAAAAACAACTTATTGCAATGTTGAAGACGGTGGGAAATCTTATAATAATATGATTGATCTTGGATATCAAAGAGATTCAAAGTTTTATGTTTTTATAAAGTCATAAAATGACAAACCTAATTCAAAAGAGAATATCAGTCCTTACAGGTGCAAGTACTGGCATTGGCAAAGCAATTGCTTTAAAACTTGAAAATTTAGAAAATCATTTAATTATTTTAGGTAGGAATAAATCAAAGCTTGAAGAGACTCTTGCTGAGGTTATAACACTTGGAGGTTCAGGAGAAGTAATTCTTACAGATTTATCTGAAGTTGATTCAATAAATTCAGCAATTGAGGAAATAAAATAAAAATATGATCATATCGATTTTATCTGTAATGTAGCGGGAGTATGGCATGGAGAAAATGAGGTTTTTGCGGGAATTGAATTTGAAAAGTTCGATCAGAAAGTTGTTTTGGATACTTTCACTGTAGGACTAATAGCTCCAACACTTTTGGCTCATGGTTTATTGCCAATAATGAAAGCAGGTTCAAATATAGTAAATATCTCTGGTACTTTTGAAAGTGGAGCAAAAGGCTGGCTTCCGTACTACGTCTCTAAAAAAGGGATTGAAGAGTTAACAATAGGACTTTCTCAAGAGCTAAAAGACAAAAGCATAAACGTAAATTGTATTTCTCCATCAGATACTGCAACTGAAAGCTATGCTAAATATTTTCCTGAATATATCGATGATTCAGTAAGTCCTGAGGTAGTTGCAGATGAGGTTCTCAAAATAGCAAATGAAGATATTACTGGTGAAATCCGAATTGTAAGGAAACAATGAAAATCTATTCTTTTAAACTAATTTGACTATGCTTGAATACGTCTGATTTGATGGCTTCCCTCTCAATCGCTTACACGAACTGAGGAATTTATCAGAAATATTTTATTCGAGAAAAATAGCTTTATAAAAGAGTATTCTCAAGCGTTGGAGTTTTGTTTGTAAGATTTCACTTATAAAATTCTATTGTTTTGATTTAGGGACATGTTACTTGTATTATTATTGCATTCACTCATTCATGCAATTCAATACAATCTTAAACAAATATCGTGTAATTTCTTTCTCAGAGAGAGACAAAGGCGATCGTTTTGAAAGATTAATGCAATCCTATCTTTTAACTGATCCAAAATATTCAAATATTTTAAAAACTGTTTGGCTCTGGAGCGAATTTCCATTCAGAAAAGATTTTGGCGGTCACGATATTGGAATTGATCTTGTTGCATTAACAAAAGAAGGCGATTACTGGGCGATACAGTGCAAGTGTTTTGCAGAAGAAGCCATAATTGATAAGCCTGCAGTAGATAGTTTTTTATCAACATCAAGTCGAGAATTTACTTCAGTAAATGGGGATAAAATTAAATTCTCAAATAGAATTTGGATTTCTACCACAAATAATTGGGGTCCCAATGCAACCGAATCAATTCAGAATCAAAATCCTCCTGTAACAAGAATCAATCTTTTTGATTTACAAGAAGCTGCGGTTGATTGGGAAAAATTAAATCAAGGTCTTTCTGGAGAAGTATCAAGAGTTGCAAGAAAAGAAGTTCGTCAACATCAACAAGAAGCATTGGAGAAAACTCATGAGTATTTTCATGATCATGATAAAGGTAAATTGATTATGGCTTGTGGAACGGGAAAAACTTTTACCTCACTTAGAATTGCAGAAAATGAAACAAATGGGAAAGGATTAATATTATTCTTAGTTCCTTCCATTGCACTTTTAGGACAATCTCTTCGTGAATGGTCTGTAGATGCCAAAGAGCCGATTAATCCAATTTGTATTTGTTCTGATTCTGGTGTAACTCGCACTAAAACAAAAGTAGAAGATGCGGATTATTTCAGCACGGTAGATTTGGCATTACCAGCTTCAACTAATGTAGAAAGTATTGTTAAACAATTCCATCAGGCAAAAACTTCAGGGAGTAATGGAATGACCGTGGTTTTTTCTACATATCAGTCAATAGAAGTAGTTGCAAAAGCACAAAAAGAAGTAATAAAAGAATTAGATGGATATGGAATTTTTGATTTAATAATTTGTGATGAAGCTCATCGCACAACAGGTGTTGCTTTAACCCAAGAAGATTCCTCCAGCTTTATCAAAGTTCATGACAATGAATTTTTGCAAGCTCAAAAAAGACTTTATATGACTGCTACGCCTCGTCTTTTTAGTGATGATGCAAAAGGAAAAGCTGTACAAGCAGAAGCTATTCTTTGCTCTATGGATGATGTAAAAATTTATGGTGACGAGATTTATAGAATTGGCTTTGGTGAAGCTGTAGAAAAAGATTTGTTGACTGATTACAAAGTTTTGATTTTAACTTTGAACGAAGGAGATGTACCAGAATCAGTTCAAAATATTATTAAAAATCCAGAAAGTGAGATTAATTCAGATGATGTATCTAAATTAATTGGTTGCATGAATGCACTTTCAAAACAAATTTTAGGTGATGAAGGGATTATAAAAGAAACTGATCCAGATCCAATGCGACGTGCAGTCGCTTTTTGCTCTAGTATTAAAGGTTCTAAAAAAATCACAGATACTTTTAACTCCACAGCTCAAAACTATATTGAATCACTTCCTGATCATGATAAAAATAAAATGGTTTCTGTGAATTCAAAGCATATTGATGGAACAATGAGAGCACCAGAAAGAGATTTGCTTTTAGGATGGTTAAAAGAAGAGACAGAAGATAAAAATGAATGTCGTGTACTTACCAATGTTCGTTGTCTTAGTGAAGGCGTTGACGTACCTTCGCTTGATGCAGTGATGTTTCTTTCTGCAAGAAATTCTCAAGTCGATGTTGTTCAATCAGTAAGGCGTGTAATGAGAAAATCTCCAGGGAAAAAATATGGTTATATTATTATTCCAGTATTAATACCTTCAAATGTAGAACCTGATAAAGCACTTGATGATAATGAAAGATATAAAGTTGTTTGGACGGTTTTAAACGCTCTTCGAGCTCATGATGATAGATTTAATGCAACAGTAAATAAAATTGATTTAAATAAGAAAAAACCAGAACAAATTTTAGTTGGTAGACCAGCAGTTCCATCAGAATATGAAGACGGAAATTTGGTTCGAGAAAATGCAGAATATAAAGCAGAAGGAGATTTGAGAAATAAATCCATTGCACTTTTTGAAGAATTGCAAGGAATTGTTTTTGCAAAAATGGTTCAAAAAGTTGGTGATAGAGGATATTGGGAACATTGGGCAAAAAATGTAGCTCAAATTGCAGAAAAACATATTGAAAGAATTACTTCTTTAATCAACAAAGATGGCATTCATAAAAAAGTTTTTGAAGAATTTTTAGAAGGCTTGCAAAAAAATATTAATCCTTCAATTACAGCAAGCGAAGCTGTAGAAATGCTTTCTCAGCATATAATTACAAAGCCTGTTTTTGAAGCTTTGTTTGAAGATTATTCTTTTGTAAAAAGTAATCCGATTTCTATTTCTATGCAGAAAATGCTTGATTTACTTGAAGCTCAGGCAATAGAAAAAGATAATGAGAGCCTTGATAAATTCTATGAATCCGTTCGTAAAAAAGCCCAAGGAATAGATAATGCAGAAGGGAGACAAAAAATTATTATCCAGCTTTATGATAAGTTTTTTAAAACGGCTTTCCCCAAAATGGCTGAGAAATTAGGTATTGTTTATACACCAATTGAAGTTGTAGATTTTATTATTAATTCTGTAAATGATGTTTTACAAAAAGAATTTTGCAGGAATATTTCCGATGAAAATATTCATATTTTAGATCCGTTTACAGGGACAGGTACTTTTATAACCAGGCTTTTGCAAAGTGGATTGATACGCAAAGAAGATTTGATTCGTAAATATACAAATGAGCTTCATGCCAATGAAATTGTGCTTTTGGCTTATTATATTGCAACAATTAATATTGAAAATGCTTTTCATGACCAGACTCCAGATCCTGATAATGGTATAGGTAAATCCAAATATTTTCCATTTGAAGGTATTGTTTTGACAGACACTTTTCAGCTTGCTGAGTCGAAGCAAGGCACAGAACTTTATTCAGAGGTTTTTGCACAAAACTCTGAAAGGGTAGAAAAGCAAATGAAAGCCCCTCTTCGAGTGATTATGGGAAATCCTCCATATTCTATCGGTCAAAAGTCAGCAAATGATAATGCTCAGAACCAAAGCTATCCTAAGTTAGATGCAAAAATTGCCAATACTTATGCAAAATTAGGTAATTCTACAAATGTTAACTCATTATATGACAGTTATATTAAAGCATTTAGATGGAGTACTGATAGGCTAGATCCAGAACATGGCGGTATAATTTGTTTTGTCTCTAATGGAGCATGGCTTGATGGAAATAGTACAGATGGGTTTAGAAAGACAATCGAAAAAGAATTTTCCTCGATTTATGTTTATAATTTAAGAGGAAACCAAAGAACAAGTGGCGAGCTTTCCAGAAAAGAAGGCGGTAAAATATTTGGCTCAGGTTCAGGAACACCGATTTCTATAACTTTATTGGTAAAAAAACCAGAATATAATGAAGAAAAGGCAAAGATCTTTTATTACGATATTGGAGATTATTTAAACAGAGAAGAAAAACTCGGGATTATAAAGAATTTTGGTTCAATTGATAAAGTCCCATTTATCGAGTTAAAGCCAAATGAACATGGGGATTGGTTGAGTATGCGTAATGCTTCATTTGATAATTACATTCCATTAGTTCCTGAAAAGAAATTTGATGATAAATCCAAATCGTTTTTTTTAATTAATTCTCTTGGACTTACAACAGGGCGAGATGCTTGGGCTATAAATTTTTCCAAAATTTTATTGGCTAAGAATATTAAGCTAATGGTTGAATTTTATAATGATCAATTAATTTCAATAAAATTGTTTAGACAACAAGGCAGTACTAAAAAAGTTGATGAATTAATAGATAGAACCCCCCAAAAAATAAGCTGGTCAAGAGGATTAAAAAGAAGTTTAGAAAATTCTAATCAAATTACGTTTGACGAACAAAAAATAGTTGTATTTAATTACCGTCCCTTTTCAAAGCAAAATGTTTATCATTCAAAAAGTTTAAATGAGTATGTTTATCAGTGGGCAAAGTTTTTGCCTTCCCAAAGGCATAGTAACATTTTCATTTGCATTTCTTCATCCGGCACAACAACCGGTTTGTCTTCGTTAATTTCAACATCGGATGTTGATGCACACTTCAATGGAGATTCTCAATGCTTCCCCCTCTACTACTACGAAAAAAATCAAAACCAAGACACTGATTTATTCGGTGGAGAGAAAAATGAAGAATTTATTCGGCGAGATGGAATTTCGGATTTTATTCTTGATCTTGCCAGAAAAGCTTATGGCAAAAGTGTAAGTAAAGAAGATATTTTTTATTATGTTTATGGATTTTTACATTCACCGGAATACAGAATTACATTTGCAAATGACTTGAAAAAAATGTTACCTCGATTACCACTTGTCGAAGATGTAACCGATTACTGGAAATTCAGCAAAGCAGGTAGAGAGCTTGCGGAACTTCATATCAATTATGAAAAAGTCGAGGCTTATCCGGAAGTCATTGTAAAAGGTGCGGAAAGTAAAAATTTTAAAGTCGTAAAAATGCGTTTCCCGAAAAAAGATCAAAAAGACAAGATAATTTTCAATAGCCAAATCACAATAGAAAATATTCCAGCAAAGGCATATGAATATATAGTAAATGGAAAAAGTGCCATAGAATGGATAATGGAGAGATATCAAATTACAATCCACAAAGACAGTGGCATTAAAAACGATCCAAATGACTGGGCGGAGGAAGTTGGTAATCCCCGGTATATCCTTGATTTATTACTTAGCATTATAAATGTAAGTGTGAAGACTGTAGAGATTGTAAATTCATTACCAAAAATAAAATTTGAATAAAATGGAAGTACTACCACAAAAAAATAATTTAGATTCAGTATTTTCAAATACTCCATATTATATTGACTTCTACCAGAGAGAATATAAATGGACCCGTGATCAGGTCATCACTTTACTTGATGATATTTTTCATAAATTCAATCAGGAATATACTGCAAGTCTCGATCCAAATGCGGATAATATAAGTAAATATTCATGGTATTACCTTAATACTTATATTACCAATAATTCCAATGGTAAAACTTATCTTGTAGATGGTCAGCAAAGGCTCACCACAATGACATTAATACTTGTAGAGCTGTACAGGCTTGCAAAACATTATGAAGTACCGAATCTGGAAAAATGGATAGAAAGTAAAATCAGGGGATTTACATCTCAAGGCGATGTTTACTGGATGGGACAGGATAAAAGAGAGCCTGTAATGAAAAAACTGACCTCTATTGAATCTATTGATAAAAAAACTTATGAAGGAGAGGAAGATGTAACGGTTTATAACATGTACAGGAATTATACGATAATCCGTGATTATTTTTCTGAACAATTAAATGATTCACATAAATTCCAGACCTTTGTATTCTTTTTTCTTCAAAGACTAGTACTCGTTAATCTGGAAGTCCAGCAAACCGATGTCCCAATGGTTTTTGAAGTAATTAATGACAGAGGCG
>CAZHCC010000039.1:0-7167 GCA_964530975.1 uncultured Candidatus Saccharibacteria bacterium | reverse complement strand
TTATCATCCGGATTTACGCTTCTATTGTTTATCGACCATGCAAGAAATACTATAAGGCCTGCGAATATAATAGTTCCGGCTATAAAAACGATTGTGAGTATACGTCTATTTTGCATAATCTTTCTGTACAGAATAAAATTATTCCCGGAAATTATCAAGTTTATTTATATAAACGAAAATTACCAAAATACCACTTTCCAATCCTAAACTTTAGAGTTTTATTTCCGCCTCAATAAATTCATCAAGTTCTCCTGCAAGAACAACTTCTGGCTGATTGGATTCAATATCAGTTCTTAAATCCTTAATTAATTTATATGGCTGCAATACATAATTACGTATTTGATTGCCCCAGCCGAATGTTTTATGAGTTCCTTTTAATTTAACTTCTTCATCCATTCTCTTATCTAACTCGATTTGGTATAACTTTGCTCTAAGCATTTTCATTGCAATTTCCCTATTCTGTGTCTGAGTTCTTTCCGCAGATACCTGAACCTGTATTCCAGTAGGTTTATGTACTAGAGTAACTTTCGTATTAACTTTATTAACATTCTGCCCTCCTGCTCCCCCTGATCTTGAAGCGGAAAATTCAATATCATCAGTTTTAAGATTTATTTCAAGATCATTTTCAATTACCGGTAAAACCTCAACACCAGCAAATGAAGTCTGACGCAAACCTTGAGCATTAAATGGTGAAATTCTAACTAAGCGATGGACCCCTGACTCCCGCTTCAGAAATCCATATGCATATAAACCGGAAATTTCCAGATTAACTTTCGAGATACCAGCCTCATTGCCGCGAACTAGGTCTGTAACTTCAATTTTCCATCCTCTTTTTTCACAATACATTTGATACATTCGTAGCAACATGGAAACCCAATCACAAGCTTCAGTTCCCCCTTGACCGGCATGTATTGAGATTATTGCACTTGAACTATCATATTTATCTGAAAGAAATACTTTTAATTCTATTTTTTTATATTCCTTACTCAAAGCTTTTATCTCTGATTCCAGACTTTTTTGCATTTCCGTATCAAGTTCGCTTTCCATTGACTTCAAATCCGCAAGTGAATTTGCCTGATATTCCAAATTTTCGATTTGCTTTATATCCTCAGAAATTGATGAAATTCTCTGATTGACCTTCTGGGCCTCCTCTTGATTATTCCAGAATTCAGGATTTTCGGTCTTTTTCTGTAAATCAGTTAATTCAATTTTTTTCTCGTTAATATGCAGTTTTGTGTGTAAATCCTTTATCTTTAATAATAATTCATCAGGTGAAAGGTAATCCATATATCAAATTATAGACTACAATGGAAAAAAAGCTAAATCCAATTTCTAACGGGATTTGAGTTCTGAGGCTAAACGGTCGATTTCTTTCTGCAATGATTTTAATGACTCAGTATCTTTATACCTAGTAATTGCTGATTTAAATGATGAAAGTTTCGATTTTGAAGATAAATAAAGTGCTTTTATGAGTTTTTCTTTTTTTGAATTTATAAGTGATTCAAGCTCATTTATACTCTTGTTTGTCTTTTCTTTCTGTAAAGCTACCTTTTTAGCTTCAGCTCTTACAATTTCTGCATGCAATACCATAAGTCCTGTGATTACATGCCCAGCTTTTGCGATTTGATCTAGCATTATTTTTAATTAAGTATTTTTGGTGTTCAAATTATTCTAATCCAAATTAAGCCGGAAAAAATAGTAATTTGCTAAAGACATTGTTTCCAAGAAAGCGAGTAAAAAGACTAGAGCAGAAATAATTGTAAAGCCTTGTGCAAGCGCTACATGTAAAAAAATAATCCAGACAGTGATATATACTAGTCGATGTAGTCTCTTCCACCATAGGCCTAATTTCTTCTGGGCCCTGTTGGTGGAAGTGATAAATAATAAGAATGTAAGATTTAAAGCTATGAATCCAATAGTTTGATAAATTGGGAAATCCGGAACAATGTTCATAGAAATTCCAGGCAAAACCTTAATCGTCAAATAATGCGCAAATGCAAAAAGAAACATTAATTTACCTAGTTCTCTCCTGAAAGCTGTTAACCATAGAATTAATTTATTTTTAAGGCCAAACCTGGCTAAAATCCCGGGAGTAAGAGTAAAAATGAAAAATACAAATGCGATAAGACCCAGAATCATTCCATAGCTGTAAAAATTTTGTCTTAAAATTGAACTTGTTTGAAAATCTTTTGAAAAAATAAAGAATGCATTGACTGCAATCAAAACTATTACAGAGATTTGTAATGGATAAAAAATAAATCTCACAATATTTTTTTGAGTCAATTTCATAAATGATGATATTGTAAAAAATGTATTTTGAGAATCCTTTATACTCTATAATTGAGGAATACCAATGTCATAATTTTTAATACTATCTGCTCCATATATTGATGGTGCTTCATGAAGTACTGTAATACCATTTTCAATACTAACAACCCCGTATATTGCATGAACAAGGTCCTTTCCCCGGGCATAACGCATATCACCAAAACTCCAGTGCCAGTATTCAAACGGATAATTAACAAATCCAGCTAAAGACATGATTTTATTTAGAATTAATCTGTGTTCAAGAATTTCTGGTGGAAGGTTTTTTTGATCAGTCAATGCATTCTCCGCATTCCACAACCGGAACTATATGGCATTTCGTATATATTCATTATATCACTTATTGAGTATTTAGTCTCCAATTTCTTATCCACTTCTAAAGAAATTCTGGGTATTGAGCTATTAGCTCTCCACCCAGAATCCCAACTATTAATTTTTAACTCTTACCTATTAACCACTAACCACTTCCCCATCTTTTGGCTCATCTTTTTTAGCTGTATCAGCATTTGCCTCCCCTTCAGCTTGTTGACTAGCAGATGCAACCTTTGCAGCAATATCATAAGCCTTTTTAACTGCTTCCTCTGCTGTAGAATTTAATTCCGCAACTTCGGGAGCTGATTTTGCGAGTAAATCTTTTAGCTTCTGAGCTTCTTCATCAAGAATTTTAATATCTGCTTCTTCCAATTTATCTTTATTTTCTGATTTAAGCTTTTCGATAGTACTCAAAGCTGTTTCAGCCTGATTTCTGCTTTCTGCAAATTCTTTTTTCTTCTTATCCTCATCCGCATATTTCTCAGCCTCTTTTACCATTTTCTCTATATCTTCATCCGATAAATTTGTATTCGCTTTAACGGTTTGGCTAAGTTCTTTGCCTGTATCAAGGTCTTTTGCGGTAACTTTCAAAATGCCATTTGCATCAATATCATAAGTAACCTCAATTCTTGGTGTTCCTCTTGCGGCTGATCGAATTCCATCCAATTGGAATCTGCCTAAAATCTTATTATCTGATGCCATAGGTCTTTCACCTTGCAGGATAACGATTTCAACGCCTGGTTGATTATCAGCGGCAGTTGAGAAAGTCTGCTTTTTCTCGACTGGGATTGTTGTATTTCTTTCGATCAATTTGGTCATAATTCCACCTTCGGTTTCTACACCAAGTGAAAGAGGAGTTACATCAAGCAAGGTAATATCATGAACATCCCCTTGAAGTACACCTGCCTGAATTGCAGCACCAATTGCCACAACTTCATCAGGATTTACACCTGAATGAGGTTCTTTACCAAAGAAGTCCTTCACTATTTGCTGTACCTTTGGCATTCTTGTCATACCTCCGACAAGCACAATTTCATTAATATCCGATACTGATTTACCAGCATCAGCCAGAGCTTTTTTCACAGGCTCAAGAGTAGCAGAAAGCAGATCTCCTACAATTTCTTCAAGCTTTGCTCTTGATAAAGTAACATTTAAATGTTTTGGACCAGTTGTATCTGCTGTAATAAATGGAATATTTACTGCTGTTTGAGCAAGTGTTGATAATTCGATTTTAGCTTTTTCTGCAGCCTCTTTTAGTCTTTGAAGCGCTGCAGTATCTTCCTTTAGGTCAATTCCATTTGATTTTTTGAATTCATCAGCTAAATAATTAATTATTCTCTGATCAAAATCATCTCCTCCCAAATGCGTATCACCATTTGTGGCTTTTACTTCAAATACTCCATCACCGATTTCCAGAACTGTAACATCAAAAGTACCTCCACCCAAGTCGTAAACAACAATTGTCTCTTCTTTTTTGCTATCAAGACCATATGCTAAAGCTGCAGCTGTAGGTTCATTGATAATTCTTTCAACTTCCAATCCTGCAATCTTACCGGCATTCTTTGTTGCTTGTCTTTGGGCATCATCGAAATAAGCAGGAACTGTAATTACGGCTTTAGTAACCGGTTCTCCTAAGAATTTCTCCGCATCAGCTTTAAGTTTCATCAGGACCATTGCGGAAATTGCTTCTGGTGCAAGCCACTCCTCACCAAATTTCATTTCTACTCCTCCATTTGATGCTTCACGGATTTTGAAGGGAAAAAGTTTAACATCTCTTTGAACTTCAGGATCAGAGTATTTACGCCCAATTAATCTTTTAATTGAGTAAAAAGTATTTTCCGGATTTAGAACACTTTGATTCTTTGCGGAAACACCTACTATCCGCTCTCCATTAGATAAAGCAACAATTGAAGGAGTTGTATTATTTCCTTCTATATTTGGAATTACTTTTGAACCGCCAACGGTTTGGGTAACCGCTATGCATGAGTTCGTTGTTCCAAGATCGATTCCTAATATTTTTGACATAGTTTTTTAAGGTAATTAATTAGAGAGGTGGTAGGTAATAGCACGGAATTAAACAAAACAATCCCCTGCTACTACCGACAACCTATTACCTCCCTACCTATCAAAGATTTTACACAAAAATTAGAAATTGGCAAGTGTCTAGACGGACTGCTAAAGTTTGTTTTATCCTCCACTGCAGCTTGAATAATATGGCAGAAACATAGGTAGGTTTTTTAAAATATCATAACCGGCAATTGAAACTGTCTCAATAGTAACAATACCAACTATACCAACCAATAGGGCAATTAAGACGACATTATTCTTATGTGAAATAATTTTAGATAAGTAATTATATGTAATTAGTCCACCAATAATAGCAAAGAATAGTGGTCCAAAAAGCATATATAGTAGGGCTGGAAATAAGATATACCAGGGTTCCATATGTTCACAGCTATCAAAATAAATATGATAGAAAAAGTCTTTTGCAATATTTGCAAAAGAAATAAATATAAATCCAGCAAGAATACTTAATACAATTATAAATACTTTTTTCTTTTCCGCTTTATTCAGATTCATAAATTAATAATGTTATCACATATCAATATTGTATACTATACTTAAAGACATGTTTTTAAATATTCCTAACCTAAAAATTGATGATTATTATCCTGAATTAAATTTCGGAAAGTTATTAAAGACTTTGCTTTATAAAAGAGGTTTAAGAATGGATGAAATTCAAGATTTTTTATATTCACAGAATCTGGATTTAGTGGATTCATCTAAGATTTATGGAATGGAAAAAGCTGTAAGAGTTATTGAGGAAAGAATAAAAAAAGGGGGCAAAATAATTATTCATGGGGATTTTGATGTCGATGGAGTTTGTGCGACAACAATTCTTTTTGATTATTTATACTATAAAAGAGGAGCTGATGTATTTCCTATCATTCCAAATCGTATTGATGAAGGCTATGGTTTATCTGAGAAGACTATTCAAAAAGCCATTGATTTGGGAGGGAAGTTAATAATTACAGTCGATTGCGGAATAAAAGATACAGAATTAGTCGAGAAATATAAAAAACAAATTGATTTTATTATTACGGATCATCATCAATTCAAAACTGATGTTAATGGGAAAATCCTCTTACCAAAGGCAAAAGCCGTAGTACATTCGGCTCATCCCAAAAGCAAGTATCCAACAATGATTTCTGGTGGGGCGACAGCATGGCAATTAGTCAGAGAGTTAGATAAGAACAGAACTGTCATTCTTCGACAGACTCAGGATGACAATTTGCAAAGCAAAATAGATGTTAATGAATATCTAGATTTAGTAGCAATCTCCACAGTATGCGACATTATCCCCCTAACGAGTGAAAATCGTAAATTAGTTCAAAAGGGACTAAAAGCTTTCGCAATAACCAATCGTCCCGGACTTAAGAAACTTATTGAGGTTACTTCAATTGATTTGAATAAAATCGATACTTATCATTTCGGTTTTGTTATTGGACCAAGACTTAATGCACCAGGACGAGTTCTAGGAGATGCAATGGATTCAGTAAGACTTCTCGTTACAAAAAAAACCGAACAGGCATCGGAATTAGCATTAAAATTACATAATTTAAATTTACGAAGACAGGAGATAACTAAGGAATATCTGGAATTGGCCGAAAAACAAGTTGATTCAAAGAAAAAAGCAATAGTAATTATAGGTGAAGGTTGGCCAGAAGGAATACTTGGTTTGATAGCAGGGAAATTAGCGGAAAAACATTTCAAGCCAACTTTTATCGCATCTATTGGGGAAAAAGACAATATTACTGGATCCTCAAGATCACCTTTGGATAATTTCATTCTTGTTGATGCACTTGAAGCAGCAAAAGAACACTTAATAAGATTTGGGGGACATAAACAGGCTGCAGGTTTTGCAAGCAATAAAGCGATTTTTACAGGTTTTGATGTTAAAGTACTTAAATATATCAACTCAATAACTGAAGATAATGATTTTATTAAAAAGATTAATATCGATTTAAAAATTGAAGATTTTTCATATCTTGATATTGATGATATTGGAGAATTAAGATTGCTGGAACCCTATGGAAATTCAAATCAGAAACCTATTTTCCTTTTTCCCAATGTTAGAATTTGTAATACGAAACTCTTTGGTAAAGAGGCAAATCATATAATGATCGAATTTGAAAAAGATGGTAAGATCCTCACCGGCAAGATCTTTAATTTCGATCCAAATATGAAACCCGATCTTGATTCAATCAAAGATATTGTTGGATGTATAGGGATAAATGAATGGAATGGAAGAAAATCAATTGAGGTAGAAATAAAACATATACAGTAATTTTATACTAACCTATAAACTTTAGAATAGACGCTATATCCAGATCATTCGCCAATTACTTTATATATAATATTTTGAAGTATTTACGAATTCATGTTTTAATGTTTGAAAATGGATATTTATAAACAAAATATTATAGATCATTATAAAAGACCTCGAAATAAAGGTAAGATTGAAAATGC
>CAZHCC010000038.1:0-7178 GCA_964530975.1 uncultured Candidatus Saccharibacteria bacterium | reverse complement strand
CAATTGCAGGTCTAGAGTCGGGCTACTGTGACCAAGCTTATAATGGCTATAATTGCTGGGGATTCGGTAATTATAAATGGTATAAACAGGATACTGCACTTAAAGAATATTTCCGATTAATGAAGAAAAATTACTTTAATAAGGGTGCAAATACTATTGATAAAATTGCACCAATATATGCGCCTGTTTCTACAGATTATTTAGCCAAATATTATTATCATTATAATAGGATTCCATAATCAAACTTCCACTAACTCAGCCTAAACGCATATTTCTTTTGTCAGACATTTATAAGTGTTCTTCAAGCTCTTTGACTACATCTCTATATTCTGCAGCTTTGTAAAATTCTAGTTCATCTGCAGCCTGCTTCATTTTGGCTTTATATTCTATAAGTAGGTTTTCTATCTGATCTTTGGGCATATTTGCAAAACCACCTTTAGTCTCACCCTTCTTTTGTTTTATTTCTTCCTGTGCTAATTCTTTCTCTTTGGAACGCACTAATTGATCTTCTATCGCCTTGATAATTGGTTGTGGAGTAATCCCATGATCCTCATTATATTTTTGCTGAATTCCTCTTCTTCTTTTTGTTTCTTCAAGAGCCAGTCTCATTGATTGCGTAATATGATCAGCATACATAATTACTCTTCCTTCAAGATGCCTTGCTGCTCTACCAATTGTCTGTATAAGGGAAGTCTGGTTGCGAAGGAAGCCTTCTTTATCTGCATCGAGAATTGCAACAAGCGAAACTTCCGGCAAATCCAATCCTTCTCTCAAAAGGTTAATTCCAATAATGACATCATATACGCCCATACGTAAAGCTTTGAGTATTTCTACCCTTTCGATCGTCTCCACATCACTATGCAAATATTGAACTTTATAACCATTTTCAATTAAGTAATTCGTGAGCTCCTCTGACATTCTCTTTGTCAAAGTTGTTACAAGAACTCTTTGATTTCTTTCAATTCTAAGTTTGATCTCATTTTCGAGA
The DNA here is from genome assembly GCA_964530975.1 of uncultured Candidatus Saccharibacteria bacterium. GTDB lineage: Bacteria > Patescibacteriota > Dojkabacteria > JAOAGR01 > JAOAGR01 > CAZHCC01. The sequence goes on along the minus strand of CAZHCC010000038.1, from coordinate 6,190 downwards.
TCTTTGACCTGGCCGATAATTGGTCTTACTTCAATTTCCGGATCAAGAAGCCCTGTTGGACGTATTATCTGCTGGGCGATTCCAGTTTTCTCATAATCATCGTAAGTCAACTGTGTTACAATTTTATTATAAAGTTTGATTTTGGTTTGATTGTCAGAAGGGTTCTTCGAGGGTATACCGGATTGAGTATTTAAATTCGTATTTGTTATATTTTCCGCCTTGCTAGCATTAAGATAATCTTCAGCTTTGGCATTGTATTTTGCATAATTTGCTGATTTGTTTTGAACTAGTTCCGTAATTGCAGGATCTACCTTTTTGTATATCTTTTGAGCATCTTCAATAGAATTTATTAACTCATATTCCTGCGGCGTTGCGGAAACATATATAAGTTGATTCGTTCTTTTCTGGAATTCTGGGAAATTAAGTGGGCGATTATCCATTGCAGAAGGTAAACGAAACCCATAATCTACAAGGGTTTGTTTACGTGATCTATCCCCAAAATACATACCTCGGATTTGGGGAAGTGTAATATGGCTTTCATCAATAAACATCAAGAAATCATCCGGGAAATAATCAAGTAAAGTCGAACCCGGCTGCCCTCTTTCCCTCCCTTCGATAATACTTGCATAATTCTCGATCCCATTACAATATCCAACTTCTTCAAGCATCTCTATATCATAATTTGTCCTTTGCTTAAGTCTTTGAGCTTCCACATCTTTGTCTAGTTGTTTAAGCTGAAAAAGCCTTTTGTCTAATTCTTCACGAATTGCTCCTATTCTAGTCTTTAGCACATTTTCAGGTGTTACATAGTGCTTGGAGGGAAAAATAATAATCTCAAGTTGATCCCCGAAGTATTGACCTGTAACAGGATCGATGACCTTTATGCTATCAACTTCATCACCAAAAAACTCAATTCGTACAAGTCTATCCTCATATGAAGGGAAAATATCAACAACATCTCCTTTCACACGAAACGCTCCTCTAGTAAATTCGATATCATTTCTAACATATTGCATATCAACAAATTTACGCAATAGTTTATTGCGTGGTATTGACTCCCCTTTTTTGATTTCTACTGCGAGAGCCTCATAATTTTCTGGTGAACCAAGGCCATATATACAGGAGACGGATGATACAATCAAAACATCGTTTCTTGTCAAAAGACTCTGGGTGGCTGCATTTCGGTACTTCTCTATCTCCTCATTTATTTGGGATTCTTTTTCGATATATGTATCGGTTGAAGGCATATATGCTTCGGGTTGATAATAATCATAGTAGCTTACAAAATATCTGACTGCATTTTCAGGAAAAAAGTTGCGGAATTCCGCAGCAAGCTGAGCTGCAAGGGTTTTATTATGAGCCAAAACAAGTGTCGGTCTTTGGATTTCTTGAACTATATTTGCCATAGAAAAAGTTTTTCCGGTTCCGGTAGCACCAAGAAGGGTCTGGTGTTTCATACCGTTCTTAATTCCACGAACTAATTTTTCTATTGCCTGTGGTTGATCACCGGTCGGCTTATAATCCGAGACTATTTTGAATTTATTATCTTTCATATACTTCCTAATCCAGAATTAGTCGTAATTTATCATTATATTCATTTATACATATAATATAAACTTCAAAAAAATCCTCTCGGCATATAAATATTTATTTTGAAATATAATCAATAATTTTAGTTTCAAATTTGGAATTATATATTTTATTAAAAGTTGAGAAATTTGGTGCTCTATCCAATTCAATTACTCTCCATCCTGTATCTGTTTCAACAAGATCTATAGAGCAAATTTCATATCCAACAGATTCAGCTGCATTTACAGCTATTTTCTGGAGGTTTTCATCTACGTTGTATTTTGCACTTTTAAATTTTCTTCCCAGATTAAGCTTGGCCTCAGGATCGATACTTTTTCTTTTTATTGCTCCAATTATTTGGAATCCTATCAAATAAATTTTGATATATCCCTCATTTTGTACTGCTTTGATTATTTCGTATCTCTTGGATTTCTCGCTTCTTACAATATCAAAACTTTCTGTCCAGTCCTCAGAAAAAGTATATCTATCAGAAGGTAAGTCGAGGGGTTTGACAATTACAGGGTGCTCAAAATCCATTAAGACATCCCTGGAAGATTTAATACTCGGCGTAATGACTCTATTCATAAGAGGCACTTTTGCATTTGCAAGCTTTTCTAGATCAAGGAGAGAGCTATTTGGGATTAATATACTTTCGTCAATAACTCTTTTGCCAATAGAAATAAGGTACTTAGCGGTTATGGAGGCAATTTCAGAATCGAATGGATGAATTTTTCGAAAAATAATTACATCAAAGTCTTTTAAATCAAATTTACGATGTTCTACCTTAAGACCCTCATCGGTTACTTCAACATATAAATCGGTAAGTCTCATCCTTCTGCATAAGTGGCTCCGACTTTCTGCCTCAAACTTAATTTTGGCCGCCGATATTGAGTCTTTTGGACAGAAGATTCCAATGTTCATATCTAGAGATTTTAACATAATAGATTAAAACATATAAGGTTTTTAAATATCAAGTAGCTCTTTAATTTCTCTTATATGGTTACGAAAGCTTCGGTTGAGGATCTGGTCTCTATTAAAATTTAGATGAAAATAGAAAAAAGTGATTATTTAATTCTCATTAATAAGAATAGTAAATGTTTGTATAATTTGAATAGTTAGTCCGAATTGGTGCCGAGGGGGGGACTTGAACCCCCATTCCTTTCGGAACCTGCTCCTAAGGCAGGCGTGTCTACCATTTCACCACCTCGGCGAAGCACTTACGTGCTTCGCCGTTCCCGGTACTTGCAATTGATGCAATACCCGTATTTTGCGAAGCAACATAAAGTCGCATAATCTATATTTAAAAGCGTTGTTCTTTCACTTACGTGCTTCGCCGTTCCCGGTACTTGCAATTGATGCAATACCCGTATTTTGCGAAGCAACATAAAGTCGCATAATCTATATTTAAAAGCGTTCTTAGGGCCTTTATTTATTCTCAAATGCTCCTGAAGATTATACTGTAATAAGAACAGAAAGATAATATCAGTAAATTTTAAATAAGACTAGAGACTCCATGGTCTATTTATGCAAATAAAGTTCCATATTAAATTCGCATTTTCGTATGGTGATCTTCATGACCTAGCTGTTGATGGAGGCACTCGTCTAGTTTTAAAGTATCTAATTCAAAGATAAAAGGATAATTAAAGCTCTCGCAATAAAAATCAATACTTTGTAAAATCCTACTATGTCCACATATGTAAAAGCGACCGAACTTTTAGAAAAATATATTCAAAATACTAATTTACGTAAACATTGTTATGCCGTCGAATCCTGTATGAGGCATTATGCCACCATTCATCAAGCGCAAGGTGATGGAGTCGATATTGAAAACTGGGCTATAGCCGGAATGCTTCATGATCTTGACTGGGAAACAAATCCTGACACTCATCCCGGTACTGCGGTACCTGTTTTACAGGAAGCTGGCTATGATAATGACATTATTGATGCAATCCTGGGGCATGCCTACCCCTCAAGATCAGATGTAAAAAGAGAGAGTAAGATGGCTAAATTTCTTTTTGCCTGTGATGAGCTATCAGGTTTTATTGTAGCGTATGCCTTAATGAAACCGGGTAAATTAAATGATGTTGATGGTAAAGGAGTATCCAAAAAACTGAAGGAGAAACGATTTGCCGAAAAGGTGAGTCGCGAAGATATTCAGCAAGGACTGGATGAAATTCAAATAGATATTGAAACTCATGCCAATAATTTGATCGAAGCAATGAAGAGGGATTCTCGACTGGGATTAGTATAAGTATAAGAATAACCTTAAAAGGTCTATATCCTTTTTGCAATTTAGCCTGGAAATTCATACTATTAAGTTAATACATGTTCGAATTTGATAGTTCCAAATACAAGGCCGCTCTAATTGATTTTGATGGAACCATAGTTGATACTGAGGAATTACATTATGATAGCTATTCCAAGGCACTAAAGAGTATTGGAATAGAGTATGTCAGCTTTGAGGAGCATGTCAGAGATAATATAACTTCAAATTCAGAAGAATTACTTCGCAGTGTATTACGTAAAAATGGACATACTGAGGTAGGACTTGACGAGCTTGTATTAATGAAAAAGTATATCTTTACCCAGAGTTTTATGACTGATGGGGTCAAAGCTATTGTAGGGGTCATAGAATTTCTCTTCAATATCAAGCAAAAAGGACTCAAACTTGCTCTTGTTAGTGGTGGTAAATATGAGGCTATAATCAGGGTAATGTTAAAAGCCGGAATTCCAAATAATTTCGATCTAATTATTACAAAAGATATGCAACTTAAACCGAAGCCTGATCCAGAATCATATCTCAAATGTTTGGAATTATTAGGTCTTGAACCCAAATCATGTCTGGCATTTGAAAATGATAAAATTGGACTTGAAGCTGCACTAAAAGCCGGAGTCGACTCTGTTTACATCGATAAGTATCACTTTGACGATCTAATTGCTTCAAAGTATCCTGAAGTTAAAATCCTCCCAAACTTTAAAGAAATTACGATTATATGATTCAAAATAGTTAATTGACCTGATAATTCCCTAAGCTTTCCTAAGTTGTAGTTTTACCTTTGATCTCTTCATAAATCCGTTTTATATCATGAATTGTACTTATTTCATCTAGAGGTTTATCACCGGTTCGTATTCTCAAGAGTCTTGGAAATCTTACTGCCCAGCCGGAAGAATATCTTTCCGATACCTGAATATTTTCAAACCCTACTTCAAGTATTTCCTGAGGTTTGATTTTGAATCCATTTAATATTTTTTCTTCTGCAATTAAAGGAAGTAATTCTGTAAAATACTTCAATTCTTCTTCAGTTGTACCGGATGCTACTTTGCCAACCGGAATTAGATTTTTGTTTTGCTCATCCCATACTCCAAAAGTAAAACTTGAAAGATATTTTGAATTTTTGCCCTCTCCGTATTCTGCCTGCAAAATAACAACATCCAAAGGATCAAGAGTTTGTTTGTATTTAAGCCAATTTATACCTCTTTTACCTGACTCATATTTTGATGAAGATTTTTTTATCATAAGTCCTTCCCTGCCTTCATCTTTTGCTTGTCGAAAAAATGCATGGAAATCTTCATATGTTATTACCGTTTTTATTGTTGAAAATTGCTGGCCGGCAATATTAAAAGTTTCTTCCAGAATTTTTCTCCTCTCAAAAAGTGTTCTTTCAAATAAAGTTTCCCCTTCATAAAAAAGAAAATCGTATGCAATAAAAATTGTAGGATTATTTTCTACTTCCTCCGCCAGTTTTTCTTTGCGTCCTAAACGTCTTTGTATAAATGCAAATGGCTGGATCTGTCCACCATGAAATGGAACAATCTCTCCATCAATAAGAAAATTATCTGGCTTTATATCCTTATAGAATTCAACAATTTCTGGAAATTGATCTGTTATTCTTTTGAGATCTCTTGTGAAAATCTCTACTCTATTTCCGCTTTTATGAATATGAGCCCGGATGCCGTCATATTTATACTCAGCCCACACTTCGCTAAAGCTTCGTGTGGCAGGCCACACTTCCCCCGTAGCTTTAGCGAATGGGGGCAGGTCCGCTTTGTCATCCTGAGCCTGTCGAAGGATCTGGTTCTTCCTTTCCCTTTTCACTTTTAACTTTTTACTTCTCTTCCCCTCCACACTCATTCTCTCAAATATCTCCTCAACATCTACTTCAGCTGATGCAAGCATTGCCTTTATTGGGTGGAATAAACGAAATTCGATATTAGAAAAGTTTTGGCTTTTGCATCTTATTGCTACTTCTCCAATATCACCCAGATAGAAATTCAAATGGGAGACCTGCTTTTTATCTATATCAAATGCTTTTGATATCGCTGCTGCTACCGTAGCTTCTTGAACACCAATTCTTAAATTCTGTAGTAATATTTTGACAGCATATTTTGCCTGTAAAGGTTCCAGCCTGCTTAGTAATTCTGTAAGGATTCCAACTTTTGCAAGACTTCCTGATGTTTCTGCCAGTTTATCTATAATTTTGCTGAAATCTTCAAGGGATAAATCGGGCTTTGGCATATATTTGACTTCCTTTTTTTCATCGGAGACTAATGCCGTACTTCTATTGTCATCCTGAGCTAAGTGGTGAGGTAATATTGTCGATGTGACACGTTGAAGGATCTG
>CAZHCC010000037.1:0-7568 GCA_964530975.1 uncultured Candidatus Saccharibacteria bacterium | reverse complement strand
ACCACGAATCCGACTTCGCAATTGTATACGAAAAAACGAGATTAAGAAAGCATAGACATTTTGACAAGGCAGACCTAGTATTCAAGCTCTTTTTTGACTCGGGGAAACATAAAAAAGGCGATTCCAATGCCAAAGAATACGCCTGTTATAGCTCTAATTGAGTTAGTAGATTCATAAAATGGGACTTGACCATTTAATACGGATATAATAGTGGCTAGTAGCTGAATTCCTCCATCTAAAGCCAAAGGAGCAGTAAGTATTAAACCTACCTGCCAAGAAAGACCGGTAATCTTCAAATTAAGAAACTTTGGAGTATAGAAAACTATTAAAGAACCCATGAAAGTAGAAAACCAAAGGAAGGTACATCTTGCACACCATCCACATTGATTATCACATACAAAAAAAGATCGGGATGACTTCTGATGACAAGCGAATGAATAAAGCCAGTATATAAAACCTGAAATATTTTTCTCGCCAAAGTAAGATAGTACTGGAGCAATAAGAGGAAAGATATTTAAAAGAAACAGGAACCCGACAAGAAATGCCGGGAAAAGTTGATTTACAGTAAGGGCTTTATCTTGCTTCATTATTTAAATATTTTAACATTAAAAAATCAAAAGTAGAATTAAAAAATATTAATTTCTAGCTCTTCATTTGAATCTTTTCTTTTAAAGCTCTAACTTTAGACCGTTCCTTTGTCTCCTTGACTATAATTTTATTAGCTTTATCTAAATCAAGTTCCAAACTCAGACTTTTTTTGGAATCAGAATCCCAGTTTAAATCAAGAATTTTGTCTGCAATAATATTCTCTACTATCGATCTGATGACTCTTTTAACTTCACGGGCGCCATATTCTTCAGAATAGCCTATTTCTGAGATATGTTCTACCAATTTAATTTCATTAAGTAGCTTGATTGCAATATTATTTTCTTTTTTTGCTCTATTTACAAAATTCCCAATATGAAGTTTTGTGATTTCATTAATATCTTCTTTGTCTAATTCTCTAAATACAATGACATCATCAATACGATTCAGGAATTCCGGTTGTAAATACTCTTTGAGTTCTTCCAATATTCTCTCTTGGGCTTCTGTAACGGCTTGAACAGCTTCAGTATCTGCCTCCGACTTCTTTTCACCAAGGTATAATCCTACAACTGAATCCTTACGAAGTAATTGTGAACCTATATTCGAAGTTAATATAACTATGGTATTTTTGAAATTTATAGCTCTTCCTTTACTATCGGTAAGTTTACCTTCATCCATTATCTGGAGAAGAATATTTAGGACTTCAGGGCTGGCCTTTTCTATTTCATCAAACAAAATCACTGAGAATGGCCTACGTCTGACTTTATCTGTTAATTGTCCACCCTGATCAAATCCTACATATCCTGGTGGAGAACCAATAAGTTTTGAAACACTATGCCCTTCCATCAGCTCACTCATATCAACCTGAATTAAGGCCTCTTTTGTACCAAAAAGCGATTTTGCTAATTGTTTGGCTAATTCAGTCTTCCCTACGCCGGTAGGGCCTACAAATAAGAATGTGGCAAGTGGCTTCTCAAAGCCTGCGAGGCCTGCTTTAGCCCTTTTGATGGCATTCACGACAGACGATACAGCATAACTTTGGCCAATGATATTTTCTTTTAGATCATTATCTAATTTAAGTACGGTATCTGAAACTTTTTCTTCCATTGAGTTCATTGGGATTTTTGTCCAACTATGAATTACGGATTTTATTTCTTTCTCAGTAATAGTCTTTTTACCTGAATCCCACTCATCTTTCATTTTGTCCTCTATTTTTTCAAGCTGTTTCATAAGCTTCTTTTCCTTTTCTAGAAGCTCAGCAGCGTACTCTATTTTTTTATCATTAAGTGCAATATTTTTATCACCAACTATTTTTTTCAAATCATCAAGTTTCTTTTTGAATTGACCGCTGAATCGAACCCTGGTTAATTTATTTTTGGCACAAGCTTCATCGATAACATCAATTGCTTTATCAGGCAAATATCTGTCGGTGATATATCGTGATGTCAATTTTATTGCGGCTTTTAGTGCTCCCTCAGTAATATCGACTCCATGGAAATCTTCATATACAGGTCTTAATTGCTTGAGAACTTCAAATGTATCCTCCTCATTTAATTCATCCACATCTACGGGCTGGAATCTTCTTTGAAGTGCTGGATCTTCATCAAAATATTTACGGTATTCCTCTACCGTTGTAGCTCCTATACAATGCAAAGCCCCACGAGCTAAGGCTGGTTTAAGTATATTTCCAATGTCAAGAGGATTATTTGATGTAGCACCGGCACCCAGAATAGTGTGAATTTCATCTATGAAAAGAATTACATTACCTCTTGTCTCGATTTCGTTAATCATATCAAGTATTTTGGTTTCAACATCACCCCTAAGTTGAGACCCAGCAATTATTGAAGCTGTATCCACTGACCAGATTTCGTAATTTGATAAAATTGGTGAAACATCTCCATTCGCTATCATTTGAGCAAGTCCTTCAACAATAGCTGTTTTACCCACCCCTGCATCACCAAGAAGAATTGGATTATTCTTTGACCTCCTAGATAGTACCTGCATAACCCGTTCAATTTCCTTCTCCCGTCCAATTACTGGGTCAAGTTTGGCATTCTTTGCATCCGCGGTCAAATTCCGACCGAATGTTTCAAAGAAATTTCCATTTACGTTTTGTGCATTATTTGGAGCTCTCTGAATCCCTCCTAATTGATCTTTAGTTTGACTTGGCTGAAGATTTTGAGGGAAAGCACCTTCATGCATTTGATTGTGGAATTCAGGATACTGAACAAAATTATCAATTTCCTCTTTGATTTTTTTGGAGCTTATACCCAGCGTCTGCAGCTCTTTAATAAAATCATTATCCAAAATAGAAAGTAATCCGATTAATAAATGCTCGGTTCCTATATATGAATGACCGGAGTTTATTGCGAGATCAAATGCCTGTTGGAAAACGTTCTTGATTTCTGAAGAAATTGTTACTTGGGTAAAATCACCTTCTTTGACATCTGCAATATCATTCAAAGAAATGTTTTTCTTGGCCATTAGCTCAGCCTCCAAGCTTTTTAAAGTAGCATCAGGATCAAGCCCAAATCTTGATAGAACCTTAGAACCAACACCATCTTTAACATATAAAATGCCCATAAATAAATGCTCAACTCTCATCTCATTATCTTTCAACTTCAAGCAAGCCTTATTTGCATAATTCACTGCATTTATCGCGTTTTTTGTAAATTTATTCTTATGCATTATATCCATTTTTATTATACATCATTTAGAAGATTTTGGCAGACCATATTTATGTCCGCTAACAATGTTGAGGTCGAAGCGGATTACATTGTCCCAATCTTCCAATTTTCAACTTTTAATTTATAATCACCATATATGGATTCATCTATTAGTCTAATACAAAAAATTGCGGAATTTGATGGCAGAGAGGTTATAATTAAAGGCTGGCTTGCGAACAAAAGGTCTTCAGGGTCTTTACATTTCCTGACAGTGAGAGATGGCACTGGTTATTTGCAGGCAATAGTTGGGAAGAACGATGTTAATGAGACTATGTTTGAAGAAATAGGTAAATTGGGTATGGAATCAGCAGTTGAAGTCAGGGGACTAGTAAAAGCGGAAACCCGAGCACCTGGAGGTTTTGAACTCCATATAAATGAATTTATAACTTTATCAGCTGCCCAGGATTATCCAATACAAAAGAAAAAAGACGGTAAACATGGTGCAAACTTTCTTATGGACAGAAGACATCTATGGCTGAGATCTCCCAAACAATGGGCAACGATGAGACTTAGATCTGAAGTTATCTGGGCATTAACAAAATTTTTCTATGATGAAGATTTTATAAAATTTGATGGGCCAATGTTTACAGGAAATGAAGTTGAGGGAGGTTCGACTTTATTCGAAGTGGAATATTTCGGCAAAAAAGCATACTTAACCCAAAGTGCCCAGCTTTATGGCGAAGCTGGTGCCATGGCTCTAAATAAAGTTTATACCTTCGGGCCAACATTCAGGGCGGAAAAATCCAAAACCCGACGGCACCTTACAGAATTCTGGATGCTTGAACCAGAGGTGGCTTTCTATGACTGGAAAGATAATATTGCCTTGCAGGAGAGAATGATCCATTCAGTAATTAAGCATTGTCTTGATAATTGTACAAATGAACTTGAAATATTAGGCAGGGATATTAAGAAATTGGAAAACGGCCTAAAGCCTTTTCGGTGGATACATCATAAGGATGCGGTCAAAATCCTGAATGTAGCTGGACTTGAACTGGATGAAAGAGCGGATTTGGGAGCTGATGAAGAAGCAAAACTCACAGAAATGTATGATGAATTTATTGTTCTTCATCATATGCCTGCAGAAATCAAAGCTTTCTATATGCAGCCCGATCTTGAAGAAGGTGATAATAGGGTTTTTTGCAATGATTTACTTGGTCCGGAAGGAATAGGAGAAATAATAGGCGGAAGTCAAAGAATACATTATTTGGATCTTCTGGAAAAGAAAATTAGAGAATACAATCTTGAGCCTGAAGTTTTTGGTTGGTACATAGATTTAAGGAAATTTGGGTCTGTACCACACTCTGGATTTGGACTTGGACTTGAAAGATTAGTCCGATACATTGGCGGCATTAAACATATACGCTCTACAATACCTTTTGCTAGATTAATAAATAGACTTACTCCCTAATTACAGTATTTTGATGTGCTCGCTAATAAATGCGGGCGCATTTTTATTTAAATTAAACTTTAATTCTAATAAATATCGGGAGCAAGTTGAATGAGTGATAGTAACTCATTGAACATAAGTTCATTATTTATAGAATCGGGGTTAACTATGATTTTTCTGATATTTATTCTAACTTATGAAAAGGAATTTCTGATCAATTTACCTAATGGGAGATTTTTACCGAAGGAGGCTGTTTTTACAGAGGCAAATTCTATTGAGGAAGGATTATTCCGGTTGGAAAGGTTGAATGGGCTAATGTGTGAAAAAGTAAAGTTAATTGAAATATGTAGTTATTATAAACTATATAATTCCGAATGCCACGAATACAAGAGTTTTGCGTTGATTTTGAAAAGAAATTCTAAATACCTCAAACATTTATCATTGAAACCAACCAATAAATTTGTCCCTGCAATTACATTAAAGGGATTCCTGAAAAATTATATTTGTAATCAAGAAGTAAAAACTACTATTAGCAGAATTACAAATGGACTCAAGGTGCTTTATACAAATTCGACATTACCATAATCCGATTTATTTTTTTTAAGATATTCACAATATTTTTTATTTTTCTTCATTTCCAACTCAATAAGCTTTCTGAGAATACTCGACTTTGAGATCATTTCGTCTTTAGAATACCATTCAAGAAACTGATTAAGCTCACCAGGGATAAGGAAATTGAATTTGGATTCGAGGAGTGGATTAACGAAATTGAGGGTATAATCAAGTATATTCGCCAAGTTTGAAGGAGTATACTGCAATATACTTAAGTTCTTAGCCTTATTGCCCTTTAACTCGATTGGAATATTTTTAATATGTCTACCCTCCTTAAATCCCTCATCCATATTATATAACGCAATTACTTGCTTCTTCTCAGTAAGAGCAAATGAAATTTCGTAACCAAGTCCACTACTTGCATATGATATCTCTGCGATAAAGATATTTGACTTAACTATATTTTTTATATTTTTAGAGAAAATCGTCTCCGCCTCGTTGAAATTCACTTCAGTTAGCTGCAGAAGTAACTGTCTCATATTTAGATGAAGTTTTCTATCTGAAAAGTAAGACTGAAATAATTCTAACGTTTCATGCTTTATGTATTTACTGTACGCAAAATATACTTTCATGTTCATCCGGAGCCTATCCCACCTATAGTCCATTAGACTTAATTATAGCCCATCAACCGTATATTATCTAACATCTTGGGGTCAAAAGCAGACAAACACCTCTACAAGGGCTATTTCTTGCCATTTCAAACATTCCACACGACCAACTCAACGCGAACACTTGAATTAAATCTAGTTTATATATACAATATGTTTGCGTATCCTATATACTAAGCTATGTTGCTTGTTAAGAAAGTTAAAACTCCAGAGGGGATCGATTTATTACCTAATGAATTAGTTGAAAAAAACTGGTCTAAAAAGGTATCTCAGTCTAGAGCTAGAACTTTCTTTGATTCGAAGATTTACTGCGGCTTCATAGAAGAAGGTATTCTAAATATATTTGACTATACGTTTAAAAAATACCAATACTTAAAAGAGGTCGGCACAGATAAGTACTTCGCAATCGGCACAATGGTACTAATACATACATTAGACGATTATTATGTAGTTTGTAAACGATCTAACAAAGTTATACACGCACCTGGCCATGTCACCCTCCCTGGAGGATATTTATCCCCAAATGGCTCTGAATTAAATGATTTGCCAAGTCTACGACACCTCGCTTCAATAGAAATTTTTGAGGAAATTAATTTAGACATAAAAGATGACTGGAATATCAAGCTTTTTGCCAATAAGTTTAATCCTGATTCTAACAGCTATCATTTATACTTCTATTATAAATCTAGCTACACAAAACATGAACTCGAGGCTGGATTCCAAAAGAATGATGAAGTTGATCAAATACTTTTCCTTGATAACGAGCATTTTTATAGCTTAGGGGAGGACAATAAATTCTCACTATCCGTTGTCCTTGAAAATGTTATTGCCTGTAAAGAAGATTTAAAACAAAGTATTGATAAATGTTTTGCTAATGATATACTTTTTACATAATATGAAAATTTATTATACACACAGCATAAAATTACCTGAAGCAATTTCGGAACGAGTTGAAAAGATAATCGAAAACTCAGGAGGAAAGCTACAGTCCAGAGTTAGACCAAAGTCATACAGTAACTTTGACTTAAATGAGGCTGAGAGTATATACAGAAGCAACGTAAATTTAATAAAGTCATCTGATATAGTTATTGCTGATATATCATATACTAGCAGTGCAGTTGGTTACGAAATTTCATTAGCGCTTGAAGAAAAAAAACCAGTAATCTGTATTTATAATATCAAGGAGTTCACAGACAAGGAGAACCTACTTCAGCATGTACCTGTAAACTTAAAAGGTAATACTTCTAAGTATCTATTATTAAAAGAATATAGCTCTGAGTCTTTGCCAAAACTTCTCGAACTAGCAATCAAGGATGCTAAATCCCTTGCAGATACCAAATTTATTCTTATTATCCCGCCAGAAATTGATAAATATCTTGAGTGGAATGTACGAGAAAAGGGTGTTTCAAAGGCAGAAATTACGCGCCATGCTATAGAGAACATGATGGCTGATGACAAAGCTTATCTGGACTATATGAAGAGCTATAGTACAGACGAAGCCTCTAATAGCTAAATTTAATACAAACTGTTCTCAAATGTCTTCTCCTTAGGGGGAAGGCATTTGGTTTTTCTTAAGCAAGAAGAGTATAATTTCAGAAATAAATCGAAATTACCTCTAATTTTAGTATTCATTAATTTAAAATTTATAAT
>CAZHCC010000036.1:0-7750 GCA_964530975.1 uncultured Candidatus Saccharibacteria bacterium | reverse complement strand
ATGATTGGAATTCTTGGCCATGAGCTTAGAACTCCTTTAACGATAGCTAAAAATATGAACGAGCTTCTTAGAAATAAAGTAGAAGTTATGAAAAAAGAAAAGCTAGTTGATTATGATTATATTCTAGAAAAAGTTAATACGGTTGCTGATTCTTTATCTCGCGAAACTAATATTGTTGAAACCACTCTTTCTACTTCTAAAATTGATAATAGCAAGGTAGAGATCGTCACAGAAGAAGTAAATATTTCTGAAATGATTAATTTTGCAATAAATGCACATGAGAAAATGGCACGTGGTAAAGGCATCAAACTTTTCTTTGAAAAGCCAGAATTTAAAGTCCCATTATTTTTCTCAGATACATCAAAAATACAAGAAATAGTCATGAATCTGGTAAGCAATGCAGTTAAATACACTTTTAATGGCTTTGTAAAAGTTAAATTAAATTTAGATGATGAATTTATTTATTTTTCTGTAGAAGATAGTTGAGAAGGTATTCCTAAAGAACTTTTAGGCAAGTTAGGACAAAAATTTTATCGAGTAAACCAATATCTCCAAAATTCTAATAAAGTAGTACGTCCAGGTGGTACAGGACTTGGACTTTACGTAGTAAAAAGCTATGCAAAGCTTTTAGGTGGAGAATTAGAAATAAAATCTGAATTAGAAAAAGGTTCTGTTTTTACAGTTTCTTTGCCACTTAAATTAAAAGGTGATGGCAATAAAATTGTGATAACAGAAAAGGAAAAAGATGAAATAGATATGTTTGCGCAGTTGGGGTTAACATAGCTACGAAATTTATGGAATAAAGGTCATCATTTTTGGACTATGCCACTTCATTGCATCTTCGCTAACATTGTATTTTTCAGATAACTGGCTATTGTTCAGTCTTGAATTTAACACATCTTTTTTAAGCATGGTTCGTGGCATTAGCAGACAGGCAGCAAAGTAGTTAGCTTCTTTTTCTAAAGGGTCTTTTGTCGAATAGTCAATAACTTCTTGATGCCTATCTTGCCGTATTTCATGATTAAGAAGAAGATGACCTAATTCGTGTGCTTAAGTAAATCTTTTTCGATGTATGTGGTGAGTGCTATTAAGTAAAATACCACAGTCAGTGTCTGATATTTTAACAAAAATACCAGAAAATTTTTTACCACAATCCTCTTCTTTTACTATTAGATTTATTCTAAATTTCGTCCTAATTTTTTCTATTATTAAATCTAAATCAACTGGTATAGATTTTGAAGTCATTAAAAAGTATTTTTCGGCTAACTGCTCAATGTACTTGTAGTTTATTGTCGTTTGATCGTTACTCATCTTCTTTATCATTCTTTAGAAAATCAATAAATTTATTTATTGTGCTGAAGTCTTTCTCATCTAAACCTTCCTCGCTTCTCAAAGCAACGAATACGTCCTTGCGTGAAGTCTTCCTGTCGATACTTTCATCAGTTAATCCAAATAATTCGTCAATTGAAATTCGAAAGTAGTTTGAAACAAGTTCTAATTTCTCTGTGGGAAGGCTTCGTTCACCTTTTTCAATGTAATATATTGCCGAGTCAGATTTATACCCTAAAGCATTAGCAAGTTCTTGTTGAGAAAGCCCTCTGCTATCACGAAGCTCTTTTATTTTTTTTCCTATTTTTTGATCGGTAGTCATTCTTACATACAAAGAATAATGTATCTCCCTCGTCCAGTCAACTTTGTATATGACTAAATGTTGACTTTTTTGTACCCATATCCTAACATTTAGTGGATATGAAGTATACGTATTGTCAAAAAGACAAAAATAACTCTGAAGTTAATAACCTCAAATTGAGTAAATTATCACAGGAAAAGTCTTTTAGGGTTATAAAAACCCAGGAAAAGACTGGCATAAAAGTATTTTTAATTTATAGAGGATGTCAAAATGCTAGAATTTATTAATAACTTATCTCTAATTCAATGGATATTAGGTTTGATTACTCTTGTAATTGTTCCAACAGCGATATATCTCTGGAAATATTTTAACTTGCAAATGAGATTTGCCAAAAATCTCAGACGTAAGATTTATTTCCTAAAAGTTAATGAGAATAAAAATTTAGAATCAGAACAATGTCTCATAAGGAATACCAAGCTTTTTAGGGTGGAGAATGAAATTTATTCAATATCCAATGATCTGAAGATTCTTCAACAGACTGATAAACATAGTTTGTTTGTAATTGGATATGATCCAAGTTACCAAATGTATGCGGAAATTATTGACATTGCAAAGAGATTTAATTTGTCAGTTATCATTTTCGCAAAACAAGGTGAAATAAAAAACCCACAGCATTGGGAGCTATTCAACTCCTATATTTATTGTGATGTAGCTAATACCAGTAGCCGATTAGCAGTTATTATTTTAAATACAATGTACATTTTGTGAAATGGATAAGAACGAAATTAATTCAAAAATTACTACTTATGTTGATGAGCATCTCTCACCTAAGAGCCAGGAAGTAGCTTTAGTTAGTGAACTATATAAGGAATTACATTCAATTCTGGGGGAGACTACAATTCAAAGCGGATCTCAAGGACGTGATACTTCAAATTCACCAATACACGACTTAGATATAATTTGGGAGCTCCCTGAAAGCCTTGCTGTTCAACTTGGTGAATTCCGCACAATTACTAAAAGTCAAATAAAAGCAGAAGAGCTTAAGGTTAAAGATATTCTTAAAGATTTAGCTAATCGTATCGAAATTGAGTATAAGAAGTTAGGTCGGAATGTAATTGTTAAAGAGCAAAGCCATTCAGTTGGTATCGTATTTATTGATGAAGATGAGTTTTCTATTGACGTAGTTCCTGGTATTCCAAACGGTGTAAATGATTTTCAGCAACCAGTTTACTTAGTTCCTGAGATTATAAATTCTAGCCATAAACGCAGATTGAGGAGTTATGAAAGGCATAAGGAGATAAACTGGATTTACTCCGATCCACGGGGATACATTAAAGACGTTCAGAATTTAGATGCTATAAATTATAATTTCCGTAAATCAGTTAGATTTTTGAAAACTTGGAAGAGTAATGCGAAACTTGAGCATAAAGGAAATTTTCTTAAATCATTTCACATAGAGCAAATTATCTATAGATATTTTACAGCAAACTGCTTAGAAGTTTCATCTGTAGATGCAATTACATATTTCTTTTCTAATATTCGTGTTTTTGTAGCAAAAGCTCAAATTCCTGACAGAGCTGATAAAGATAAGTTTATTGATTCATATGTAGAAGATAAACTATCAGATTCCGATAAAAGCTTTATCGTGGGTAGAGCTTCATATTCGCTAAGAAATTTTTCAGATCCAAGTTTACGAAATGATGAAAATATAGAAGACCTTATTGAATTTACTCTTCTTAATGAGAATAAAATCCCCAAAGCTATCACTGTAGTTGATCAATATTCCAAAGATGAACAATTTCTGGAGCAACACTTTGATATTAAAATAGAAAAGAGTGGGTATAAATTTACGATTGATGCTGAAGTCTCAAAAAATAAGGGTACGAGGGATATGAAATTGAGTTCAATTCCTTACTTGAAGAAAGGCTGTAGTCTTAAGTTTTTTGTTGATAAATGCGATCTACAAGAAGAGCATAAATTGATGTGGAAAGTACGAAATTATGGAAATGATGCTGCTAGAAAACAACAGCTCAGAGGCGAAATTACAAATGACACCGGTAACAGGATTAAAGAGGAATCCAGTTCATATAAAGGAAGGCATTATGTTGAGTGTTATGCAATTAATAGCAATAATGTATGTATTGCTACTGCTAGATTAGAGGTGCCAATTATTTAACCTTAACGTGACTTAAGTAACTGCCCTCAAGCATAATTTTATTGGAAAGAACGAAATAATATTTCGAATTTAATTCAATGATATTTCCCGATTCTCTCACACCATGTGCGAGAATTAAAATCTTCAAGAGAATTATTTATTTAACTTTTTACTTTTCGCAATTGTCTTAAATATCTCTATCAATAAATAAAATGGAAAAAACAACAATGAAAAAATCCAATTTGAATTATGACTATTCTTGAATATTTTAGAGGCTTTTCTACTCGGTGATCTGTATTTCATTTGAAATATAATTTATTTAAAGAATTTGATAGTATCTTATCACTACTTAATATTAATGTGAAAGAAAGCCTTGGAACTCTAATAACTTCCTCGGGATGATTGTAGAAAAAAGTTCGAACACCGTCCCATGCGCCCCGCCACTCGGAACGGCTCGAACTTTTACAGAAAATCCCATTCTACAGCCTAGATATCTTAGAGTGCCAACAAGGTATTATTTTATTCCTTTAAAACTTAAATTCTAAATGCTTGAAATAGCTTATTCTCTCAGCCTTAGTGAGCGTTCGAATCCCTAGCACCCTTTTAGTATCTCAACGATATTTCTGAACTTTGGCGATATTAAGCATTTCGGGCTATCTTAAGCTATAAATCATGCTTACCTTGTTGAATTCACGGATTGCCACTCCGCGAATTTGTATTAATACGCGGAATGGTATATGATTTAAAATGAAAATCACAAGATTTTATCGGGATTTAAGTAAATATATTGTAAAAGGCAAAACTCTAGTAATTTATGGCCCAAGACGTGTTGGCAAAACAACACTGGTAAAAGATTTTCTAGAAACGACTAATCTTAAGTACCGATTTGAAACAGGTGATAACCTTTTAATTCATGACGCATTAAGTTCTCAAAATTTAGAAAAGATAAAAGAATTTGTAGAAGGTCTTGAATTAATTGCCATTGACGAAGCTCAAAATATTCCAAATATTGGTATGGGTTTGAAACTTATAAATGATGAATTCCCAGATATCTCTGTCATTGTAACAGGTTCGGCTTCTTTTGAACTTGCGGGCCAAATTGGTGAACCACTAACTGGGAGGAAAAGAAATTTAACTTTATTTCCAGTTTCTCAAATAGAGTTTAAAGAACTATATTCAAATACTTTTGATTTAAAACAAGATTTAAATAAATTTTTGATTTTTGGATCCTATCCAAGTGTTTTTACGGCGGGAACTATTGTTAAAAAAATAGAAGAGTTAAATGAGATCATAGGATCATATCTTTTGAAAGATATTTTAGCTTTTGAGAATTTAAAAAACTCAAAATTATTAATTGATTTATTAAGATTACTTGCATTTCAAATTGGATCTGAGGTGTCCGAAACGGAGTTAGGAACTCAATTAGGTATTGACCAGAAAACCGTAGGGAAATATCTTGATCTTTTGGAAAAGTCTTTCATCATTAAATCTTTACGTGGTTATAGTAAAAATTTAAGATCAGAAATCACGAAAAAGCAAAAGTATTATTTTTTAGATAATGGAATTAGAAATGCTTTAATATCCAATTTTAATGATTTAGAAGTGCGAAATGATATTGGTCAACTTTGGGAAAATTTCTTAGTAATCGAAAGATTGAAAAATAAAGAATATAGTAAAATATTTTCAAATTCTTTTTTTTGGAGAACATATTCCCAAAAGGAAATTGACTATATTGAAGAATCTGGAGGAGATCTAAAAGGCTTTGAAATCAAATGGAATGAAAATAAAAAATTTAAAATTCCTGCAGAATTTACAGATTCTTATCCTAATTCGAGTGTCGAAAAAGTTGACAGAGAAAATTATTTAAAGTTTATTACTGACAATAATTGAAAAAAGTCTTATTTTGTAGTTTAGAAATCAATCCAAAATTATTCAATTGTAATTTAAATGAAAGTTTCGGAACTCTAATAATTTCCTCCGGATGATTATAAAAAAAAGTTCGAGCTTGCTTACCCTGCTCCCCGCCATAAACCACTCACTTTGTTCGGGTTCATGACTTCGCTCTTTTCAATTTACGTTTTTAACTTCCAATATACCACGATCCTATAGAGTAATTTCCCAATAAGATCTGTATTTTATTTTGTCAAAAAATTTATATATAATGCTTCATCTACAATGGAACAAAGTCCTTTAAATAATAATCAAGTCTCAAACTCTAAATATACTCCAACCCCAACCCCTTCTCAAAATATTACGGTAGAGAATAAATCAAATAAAAGTTTCAAGATTATTCTTATTATATTTTTCATAATCCTTACATTAACTACTATTCTTGGTGGTATATATCTTGTTCAGATCAATACAAAAAATGGTGAAAAAAATACTGCTCAAACAACTAGTCAAAATGATACTGTCGATGATCAATTAGATCCTAGTACTACTGCGACCAGCTCTGTTTTTCCAACTACAAATCCAACAAGTTCTAGTCCTACAGCAACTTTATCTCCAACTGTATCTGGAACTAGCCCAATTCCGACCAAATTAAGTACAACAAATCCAACTGCGACTCAAACTCCAGCACCGACTCCGCAAACAATTTCTCTTTCCGTTAGTATCCGGGATGGCAGCTTCAGTATGAGTACTATTAGTTTAAAAAAAGGTAATACATATAAGATTACGATCACTAATACAGGTAATGATGATCATTCTTTAACTTCAAGTTTGCTTGATACAGGCAAACTTTCTCCTGGTCAATCAAAAACAATTACAATTACGCCAGGTTCAATTGGAACTTTTAAATTCAATTGTAATGTTCCTTGTCCGCCTTTTCATAATGATATGCAAAATGGATATAATTTTTCTGTAACTTAAATGAAAAAAATTCTTTTTTATAATTTTATTATTATCCTATTTATTTCAATATTTACTGTCTTTTCTGCAATTTTGCATACAGATTCTGATACACCGCTAAATTATACTTTAGTCAAATCATTTGGTGATATTGCTTTTACGATACTTTGCTTTGTCTTGATTATTGGGCCATTAGTAGTTTTAAATCCTAAATTTTTTGCTCCAATAATGCCTTTACGAAGATATTTTGGAATATGGTTCACTGTAGTTGTAATACTTCATTTTTTAGGAATGGTTGTTTATAGAAGCAATTATGATTTGTATGCATTATTTGGATACAGTTACTCTCCAACTCAAAATGCATATGTACTTTATGATGCAGGAGTCTTAATGGCAAATCTTTTAGGCGTTTTTGCGCTTCTTTGGGCTATTGCATTAGCCTTTACTTCTTTCGACAAAGCAATGTCATTTTTAGGACCAACTACTTGGAAAAGACTGCATATGATGGTTTTTGTAATTTTCCATTTAGCTTTTTTTCATGTATTTTATTATCTTGTCATTGAAGCTAATAATATTATTCCTGCGCCGGAGAATTCAACTGCTCATAGAAGCTTTTTTACAATTCCAATGCTAATTCTTTCAACTATAACAATTCTTTTGCAATTTTTTGGCTATGTGAAAACAATTCTAAGAATGAGGTCTGCTAAGTCAAATAAAGTCCCCTCGACTGCTGGAGTCTAATTCGATATTAAAATTTTTAATCAGAAAATTTAGTCTTGATGCTATTATGAGTTTTATTTCACAATCCTTGCTTTATCAAAAAACTCAGCAAGTGAATCAGCTATCCCATTCATTCCCTCTCTTTCTATAATTTTGCCTTCAGTGCCTACATCATGAAAAACCTGAAATACCGGAGGATTATTGCCTTTATTATTTTGCATGAAAATTGGATTGCCACTTCCCGGTGCAATACCAAAACAAAAATACCCTAAATCTTTGATTGCAAGGCCTGGATAATATTCAAAGCTTTCTGCAAGTATATCGTCCAAAGTTACAATTTTAATAGTATTAAAACCATTATTATCATCAGCGGGGTCATAAAGAGGGTATTCTAT
>CAZHCC010000035.1:0-7800 GCA_964530975.1 uncultured Candidatus Saccharibacteria bacterium | reverse complement strand
TATAGAGGTCCAAAAGGTTTGAGAGGTATCAAAAAACTTAAGAAACAGGATCTTAATCTTGTAACCGTTCGCACTCCACTTGGCAAAATCCGAGTTACAATGAAGGAATATAAGACTTACTTTAAAGGCGAGTATCAAAAGCCGGAGGCGTAAATTTTTTAAGTTAAAAGTTAAAAGTTAAAAGTTAAAAGTGAATCAACTTTTAACTCTTTTTCTATATTTATTTTTACAGACACGGCTTCTAGTTATTTTCTGAAAACATTGGCATATATGGAGTAATGCATTAATATTGCAAGTATATGGCTTCTATTTTTAACAGCTTCTGGAAATTAGTTTCTGATGATATCGGTATCGATTTAGGTACCGCAAATACCAAGGTTGCAATTGCAGGCAAAGGGATAATAGCAACTGAACCCTCGGTTGTAGCACTTAATCTACAAACCAAAGAAATTCTCGCAGTTGGTACACCCGCCAAAAAGATGATAGGACGCACTCCTGCAAATATTGTTGCTGTGAGGCCTTTGAAGGATGGTGTTATTTCTGATTTTGATGCAACAAGAGATATGATTGAATATTTTATCAATCTGGCTTTTGATAAATCCGAGAAATTTTTCCGGGTTCCCCGTCCAAGAGTCATAATCGGCGTACCATCATCCGCATCAGAAATCGGACGAAAGGCTGTTTATGATGCAGCACGTAATGCAGGTGCTAGAGATGTATTTGTTATTGAGGAACCAATGGCTGCTGCCATAGGTGCAGGGCTTCCCGTTAATGAAGCATTCGGATCAATGATTGTCGATATAGGTGGTGGAACTACAGATATTGCCATTATTTCTCTAGGAGGAATTGTAGTTGACAAGACTATTGCTGTTGCAGGGGATCAAATGGATGAAGAGATCGTAAAATATATTCGACATAAATATAACCTACTTATAGGTGATCGCATGGCTGAGGATATTAAGATCAAAATAGGCTCAGCATATCCCATGAAAAAAGAAACCACCTATGATGTAAGCGGGAGAGACCTGATACAAGGTGTTCCAAGAAATTTAAATATCTCCTCGGTAGAGGTTCGTGAGGCATTGATTGTGCAATTAAATCATATTATGGGTGCAATATCAGACGCTTTGGAGGAATCCCCTCCTGAAATTATTGCTGACCTGGGCTCTTCCGGTATCCTACTTGCTGGAGGAGGTGCAATGATTCCAGGTTTAAAAGATCTTCTCGAAGAGAAGTTAAAAATGAAATTCATTATAGCTGAAAATCCAATTGAATGTGTTGTTAAAGGTACGCAAATGCTTTTGGAAGATATCGATTTGCTTGAGAAGGTTAAACAGAATTATGATGAGTTTTGATCGACTCAAAGAGTAGAGATTTTTGTTATACTTATTCGTGAAATCAGAGATAATAAAATCCAGACTTGATATTGTAAAGTATGGAATAGGTATCACCCTTTCATTGATGTTGATCCTGCTTAATCTGATTGGAGCAAGCTCAAATATTTATATTACATTTGATAATTTCGCGAATCCAACTTTGACTTCGCTAAGAAATCTCGGTGTGAATACAAATATCTTTTTTGCCGAATTATCCAATAAATCTGATGTATTAAACGAAAATTTACGATTAAGAAAAGAGATTATCTCATTAGAGGGTTTACAAGTTGAGAATGAAAATATTAAACATGCCCTTGAGACTCTTAAAAATCAAAGCAATTTACAGATAAAAAATGAAAAAAAATTTCAATTAGTAAAGATAAGAGGATTACAGAATTTATATAGCTCCGACCCTTTTGTCCTGTTGGAAATACCTTCGGGCTTAAATGTATATGCTGGAGATCCAGTTTACTACTCAAAATCTCACTTCTTCGGATTTGTCAGTGAGGTTAATGGACTGACTGCAAGAGTAATTCCATTCTATTCTAACGATATGAAATTTGGTATACCAGTAAAGAATTCTAAGGATTCAGTACAAACAGGTTTTATTAGCTCTATAGATAATGGACAAATTAAAATCAAGAATGTAGGCAAAAACGCTTCGGTTAGTATGGGAGATATTTGGGTTACTACAAATGACAGGTCTGAAGTTCCAGGCGACTTTATAATTGGTAAAATTAAAAGTATTTCTGAAGATAAAGAGACCGGATTTAAGGAATTGGAAATTGAAGCGCCATTCCAGCTTTTTGAACTAAGATATTTGTTTATAGAAAGATATGACTAAAAACTTTGCACAAGTTGGTGCTATACTACTGGTCTGCCTAATGGTTATACTTGAAAAGGGGCTTTTTGGTACTTTTGTATTATTCAATATTATCCCGATAAGTTTGGTGATGATAATATTACTTTTGAACCATAGATCTACAAATACATATATATCAGTTTTGTTTATTTATGGCCTTCTAATTGATTTATTGCTTCATCGGTTTTTGGGACTGACATCCCTGGTTTATTCTATAAGTTTATACTTATTTTATACCTCCACAATAAGGTTCCGACAGAATAAACTTTTTCTGGGTTTAACTAATTTGGTTTTTAGTTTAGTGCTTTGTCTTGGATATTATGGATTTGAGAATTATCGCTTCTGGGAGGTATATATCGGAACCTTTATCGTATTTGCCGTAAGTAGCACTTCCTGGTTAAGGAAATAGTTGCTTTTCATGTATTTTAATGGCAAAATCACTGCGTTATATAAATAACACTTTATCCATTCCTAATGTGCTTATGGCACTCGGGTAAAGGAAGTTCAATTAGGAAATATGAAAGACGAAAAAAAAGAGAATATAAAATTACCTCTTGTAGAAGCAACTGATGCTACTATGGAGGAATTACTTAAGGCTGGTGTACATTTTGGTCATAGGACTCAAAGATGGCATCCAAGCATGAAAGAGTTTATTTATACTTCACGTGACGGTATCCATATTATCGATTTAGTTAAGACAATCGATAAATTAAATGAGGCTATCGAAGCTGCATACAATTATGCATCCAAAGGTGAAGTGCTTTTTGTAGGTACCAAGCAGCAGGTTAAAGAGCCTGTAAAGGCTGCCGCAGTTCGATCAAAATCTCATTTTGTTATTAATAGATGGGCAGGAGGACTTTTGACAAATTATCTGGTAACAAGGAAATCAATTAAAAAATTAAATGATTATATCCGAGGTTTTAGAGAAGGTATTGAAAATAGAACCAAAAAAGAACTTGTTAAAATGAAGGAAGAGTTGGTAAGGCTTGATTTGCTTTATGGAGGTGTTAAATTATTTAATAAAAGACCCGCAGCTATTATTGTTATTGATCCTAAGAAATCTCAAATTGCAGTTCGTGAAGCAAATAGGATGGGTATTCCTGTAATTGCTATTATAGATACAAATGCATCAACTGCAGGTGTTGATCATATAATACCTGCAAATGATGATGCTATAAATTCTGTCGAATTTATAATCAATAAATTAGCTGAAGCTGTAATACTAGGAAACAAAGAAGTTGGTCCTGAATATGCAGAAATTGATTATGCTGAAGTAGAAGATGGCATCCAGAATATGGCTAAGAAGATCGAGGAACGTAAGACAGCTTCCAGAACAGGGGTTCAAGCAGGTGGTATAAAGGGCGGTCCAAGGGTTATTAGAGTTTCCAGAGAACAGGCTAAGAAATTTGTTAAGCAGCCTCAGAGGAAATAAGAATTATTTCTTCCCGGACTTGATCCGGGATCTATAAACTTTATACACGATTTGAGTTATGAGATCCTGAGTCAAGCTCAGGATGACAAACAAGAATTAAAAATGGCAAATATAGAATTAATCAAACAATTAAGAGCAGAAACCGGAGCAGGACTTGCAGATGTCCGTGAAGCTTTGGAGATCTCTAAAGAAAATGTCGATACAGCAAGAGCTTATTTACATAAAAAAGGTATTGCTAAAGCAGAAAAACGAGCGGATAGAGAAGCAAATCAGGGAGTTGTAGGAAGTTATATCCATACTACCAATAAAATCGGAGTTCTAGTTGAAGTTAACTGCGAAACAGATTTTGTTGCAAGGAGTGAAGACTTTTTGCAGTTTGCGAAAGATGTTGCTATGCAAATAGCTGCTATGTCCCCGGAATTTATATCTATTGATGAAGTTCCTGCTTCAATTATGGAGGAATTCCAGAAAGAGGTTGCAAATGACCCACAATTCGCCGGTAAACCTGCCGCTGCTCTCGAAAAAATAGTTGAATCAAAATTCAAAAGCTATGCTGAAGAGAAATCTCTTTTGAAGCAAGCTTTCTTCAAGGATACATCAAAGACAATTGAAGAAATGCTCAAAGTGCTTTCCGCAAAGGTTGGAGAGGCTATAAAGATTAGACGATTTACAAGAATGGAAATTGGAGCGTAAGATTAATTCCACAAATCAATAAAGTAGTGAATTAAAAAGGCTCGAAGGAGCCTTTTTAGTTTTGCCCCGTTTTTATATGGTAGGCATTTGATACTAGGCTCAAAATATCTATTGTCAGATGAAATGCCTGAAATACTTCGTGAAAAAATCAAAAAAGATTTTTCAAGAGGATTATCGTGCTGGGGTACATATTTCCTTTAAGGCAGATATGAATTTCCTCTATTTTAGTTAGTGTAGAAGGTTACTGGAAAGGTAATTATGTCTGGAATATTTTTGCGGTGATAAAAAACCGGAATGGGAGATTTTGATAACATGAAAGATTCTAGTGAAGAAGAGAGTTGAGTAGAAATTTTAGCATTAAAACTCATTTAAAATTGATTCATTTGTATAATTTATAAAGATTTTAATTATTCGAAGTTTGTCTTCTATTATAAAATTGTTCAACTAGGTGCTCGTAAATAGGTGCTGTATCTTGGATTTGATGTTCGCCTATAATAAACCTTGGATGAAGTACATAAGCTCTATGAAGCATTGCCTGGATTACAATTCGATCAGCACCAAAGAATCTTCTTCTTTCAATAGCTTGAATTATAGGAACCTTTGCTTCATAACAAGATAGACAAGTCTGCCAGCTGCCATTATAAACGTATTGCCCATCTAATTCACTATTTTGAACTAATTTCACTAGAGCTTTTTCATCCAGTTCAAAATCTTTAAATCCTCTAGTTTTTCCTCCAAATCGAGTAGTATCTGTTCTGAGTGTAACACTTGCAGGAACAAAAGCTCGCTGATTTACCCCATCTTCCTCTCTATAAATCGGTAGAAAAGGAAATTCTTCCCTGTCTGTCTTCAAAGCAAAACCACTGAAACTAACTACAGGAGTTAAAGCTAAGCCTGAGATCGGAATGGAAAAAGTGTCTTGTGGCTTAAAGTTCTGCTCAATCAATAAATTGTCATCAAATCTGATAATCTCCATCATATAAGTATATAGAGACTATACTAGTGTGTCAATACTATGAGATACATCTAGCCAGTGATTGTGATAACCATTGCTTCGGTTAATAGTCTAATATCTCAGGATATATGTATGCTTTACCGAATTGTAACAAATTAGATACCCCAACAACCAACCATTAATATAAGCTTTTTAAGATAGTTATAATTCCAGACTCTTCCATTCTCACTATAAAATTTTTAATGCTATAATTAAAAAATATGACTTTAAACGATTTTAAACAAAAAGCACAAAAAGCACTTGAGCATTTTGAGGATACGCTTAAGACCGTTAGAACTGGTCGGGCTAATCCTTCACTTGTTGAGGATTTGCAGGTTGATGCATATGGATCCAAAATGCCACTTATGCAATTGGCTTCAATCTCCGCACCGGAGCCTCGATTAATCACAATTTCTGCATGGGATAAGGATGTTGTAAATAATATCGTTGATGCAATCAAAAATAGTGATTTAAATCTTAATCCAACTGTTGACTCAACTCTAATCCGTCTGAATATCCCTTCAATGACCGAAGAAAGACGTAAGGAACTTGTAAAAGTAGTTGGCAAGCATGCAGAGGACTGCAAAATCGTACTTCGAAATATCCGTAGAGAATTTCTTGATGATGTAAAAAGAAGAGAAAAAGATGAAAAGCTTCCTGAAGGAGAAGTAAAGTCAGAAGAACAAAAGGTCGATACGGAGATAAAGGCTTTTAATGATAAAATCGACAGTATTGCTGATGGTAAGGAGAAAGAGTTGATGACAATTTGAGCTAATTCTATAAATCGTGAATTCGTTAATGTAAAGTATACTGTTTCAAATCAGATTAAGTTCATTTTTGTAGACCCTGGATTCCAGCCTTCGCTGGAATGACAAGGCTCAATTTTATATTTATCAAAAACTTTTAATACCACCTTGGTCATTCCAGAAAATGCATAGCATTTATCTGGAATCCAGGGTCTTCTATTAAATCTTTCCACAGAGGATTAGTTGCTTCTATTAATTTAATTTTCCAATCTCTTTTCCATGACTTTAACTGTTTTTCTCTCAGCAGAACATTATTTATATATTTGTGATTTTCAAAATATACTAATTTATACACACCATATTTCTTTGTGAATCCTTTCGTAAAACTATTTTTATGTTGTTCAACTCTTTGTATTAAATTACTTGTTACTCCAATATAAAGAGTTCCATTTCTTCGGCTAGCAAGAATATAAACGTAAAAGTGATGATTTTTCATTAACTTTCAGTTTATAAGAAATTTGATTAATTAAAAGATTGTTATCTCATTACCCTGGATTCCAGCCTTCGCTGGAATAACAAGGAAATGTTGAATATTCGTAATCAATCGCTACAATAAGAAAGAAGGGAATGCCTTCTCTTAATGTTCAAATTTTTGTATTATTAATTCAATGACTTCATTTATTATAACCCTTGTACTCTTTATTTTTGTAATAGGTCTACTTGTATTTGTCCATGAACTCGGCCATTATCTTGCGGCCAAAAAAGTAGGCATCAAAGTTGAGGAGTTTGCCATAGGAATGGGTCCAAAAATATGGGGCTTCAAAAGAGGAGAAACTGTATACAATCTTCGGGCTTTACCGATTGGTGGTTTTGTCAAAATGTACGGTGAAGGTGACTATGATGTACATGCTCCGAATAGTTATGGAGGCAAAAAACCTTACCAAAGGCTATTGGTATTAGTTGCCGGTGTATTTATGAACTTTTTGCTTGCTGTTGCCCTTCTATATATTTCCGGGTCTAATCTCGATTTTAAATATCGTAATGCTGAAGTGCCAGGGTTTAATGAGGAATATCAACCATGGTTCGGGACAAAGTCTCCCCAAAAATTTCTAATTGCAGAAACCGGAAAGGACTCAGTTTTGCAAGGAAGAGTAAACCTCTTCGATACAATTATCAAGGTTAATGGAGAAGAAGTCTCCGCTTCTGATATAACTCAAAAGCTGATTGATAATCAAAACCAGAGTATTACTCTCACAGTTCTTGGGTATACTTCCAAAGACGAAAGACAGGTTAAAATTAATATTCCTGATCTTGATGAAGATCTTTTAAATACTGATAGGAAACCTTTAATTAAAATAACAAGTATTTCTGATAAAGAAGGCGAAAAATCTCCTTTACTTGGTAATGTTGAAGCTGGTGAGATTATTAAGCATATAAATGGAAATGAATATACATTTGAATCATTTAGAAGCAGCTTAGCAGAGAATAAGGGTAAAGAAGTTGAACTCACAATTCTTAATCCCAATAATAAGCAAATGAGAAATATTAAGGTTACACTTCTGGATTCTCAAAGACCCCTTATGGTAGGCATAGCGTCCACATATTCAATTGATTCAATATTACAAATAAGAACCGGGCTTATGACCTTTATAGAATTTAATTCTGCTACAGATAAAGCTTTCTCCGGTTTAGGACAG
>CAZHCC010000034.1:0-7824 GCA_964530975.1 uncultured Candidatus Saccharibacteria bacterium | reverse complement strand
TATTGGTAATAATTTTATATTTAATAAATTAGATCAGTATGTTAATTTAGCTACTGGTAATTTCTCAATACCAAATACAATTTATTCCTCGCATAAAAGTTTAAAAAAATTATTTGCAGAAGAGAAATATCCCATTATTTTAAAAAGTATTACTGCTTCTTTAGGAAATGATAATTTTTTAATTAATAATTATGAAGAATTATGTACTACGCTTGATGCAAATCCAAAAATTCCTTTTGTGATCCAGGAATTTATTCCAAATGAATTTGACTACAGGGTTCTTATTTTGGGTGGAGAATTAGGCGCGGTTTTAAAACGCAAAAGACAAAATAATTCTGATCATAGAAATAATGCTTATCTTGGGGCAATTGAAGAGGAAATCTTAAATCCTGATAAAGAGCTGATTGATATATCGATAAGGGCATCAAGATTATTAAATAAGAATATTGCAGGAGTGGATTTGATTTTTGATGAAATGACAAAAAAATATTTTATCATTGAGGTTAATTCTAAGCCCTCTTTTACCTATGATGTGAAGATTTCTTCCGAAGTACCGCAATTCACTAAATATATTGATAAATATCTGGATACTAATAAAATTAATTTATAAGTAGCTTTTCCCATAATAGTAGGATAAAGCGTTAGTCAAATAAGAGAAAACAGAAAAATAAAGTAAACTAATTCAATATGAATAATGCCTTTATCAAAAAAATACTGGAAATTTATAATCTTGTGGAATTGCAAAAAGAGCCACAGCAAATTCATGGAGGGCTTCTTCATAAGATGTGGAAATTAGAAACAGCTAATGGCAACTTTGCATTAAAAGTGCTGAACCCTGAAATTATGAATAAAGTAGGAATTTTGGAGGAATATACTTTGTCTGAAGTGATTGCCGAGCAGGTCCATATGCAGGGTATTAATTCTGTTTTTGCCTTAAGGTCAATTGATAACAATTTGGTAGAGAAAATCGATTCTGATTATATAATTCTTTATCCATGGCTTGAGGGGGAAACTTTAAAGGCTGAGAATATTACTATTGAAAAAGCAAAAAAAATCGGAGAGATTCTTGCAAAACTTCACTCTATAAAGCTTGATGCAAAAAATTTTAAAAAGCCGCAAGCCCAATTTGTCTCTATAGAAAAATGGTCGGAATTTCAAGAATTAGTTTCCAAAAGTGATTTTTCATGGAAAGAAAATTTTAATTCTCTTTTGCCCCAAATTATTAACTTAACTCCGGATATAATCGGATCAATAAATAAGATGCTTCAAAAGACAGTCGTTTCCCATAGCGATTTAGACGCTAAAAATGTGATTTGGGTTCATAATGATCCGTATTTAATAGATTGGGAATCTGCGGGCTATGTAAACCCTGGATCAGAGCTTGCATCACTTGCTCTTGACTGGAGTTTTGGGATATCAAAAGAGAATTTTACAGGTGTAATATATGCTTATAGAGAAATTTTGCCACTTAAAGATTCACAAATTATTGACGGGCTTTTGGGGGCTATAAATAATAAATTAAGATGGCTTGAGTTTAATATAAAAAGAGCTTTGGGGCTTATAAGTAATGACAAAGAAGAAATAGCACTGGGAAATTCCGAATGTATAAAAACAATTGAGGATATAAGGAAAACTATTGATAATATGGAGGTTTATAAAAGGTGGATATAATTAAGTATCTAAATACCTCTAAGCATTCAATAAAGTCATGGTCTTCAATATATTGATAATAAGAATTATTCAATAATATTCCAAATATCAATAAATTTTGATTTCTCAGGTTTTTGATCAGACTGGTATCTTCCTTTAAATAACCCATTCAAAGGGAGATCCTGTATTGAATTTATAAATCCGGATCCACATGGTAATGCCCATTTTTTCTTTGTATATAATATTAATTCTGAAGGTACAAACTCCTTTAAACTAATAATTAATTTCCGGCAAACATCATCTGTAAATACTTTGGTATTTAATGCAATGGTCAAAACTGGGTTAAATTGTAAATTCTTATTATCCAAAAGACAGTTATTATGTATGGAAAAAAATATATCAGGACTAGTATTAATTTCTTCACATTTATTCCAATTAGGTGACCAAATTTCCAAACCAGAGAAAAACCATTCTTTTGAAAGCTCTTTTGTTATGGGAGATTTATGCGTCCATTTTTGATTTGATTTATCATCAAGTAGTAAACGACCAAAGCGAATCTTCTTTTGATTTACCCTTGATATTTGTTCTACACGCACGCTGAAGAGATCTGGAGTATTATTTGTAGTGTATTGATATAGGGTTTCACAAATATTTTTCCAGTTCTCATAATCCCAGAGGACTTTTTCACAGATTTCACCCAAAATTACAATGGTATGATAGTCTTTTTCTAACCAACTCATACTGTAAATTTAACATAAGTTGGAAATTTTATTAAATAAGGCTTAATGCATCTGAATAAAATCTACGATTAAAAGATTAGAAAATAATGCTTTATTAAATGGTTTCTATTCAGTCCCCAAAAGGCATAAGAATGAACAAGGCGATGCTTAACATGCAAAAACTGGATCTTGATAGGTTGCAAAAAGCTTTTGAAGGGGAATAAGATAAAATTTAGTTGACATATCATCATTTGTAAATTTTATTATAGCGGTATATAATCTGTATATTATGGAAATCGAAGTAACAGAAAAAACAATAAAATGGAATAATCTATCAGGGCGATACGCTTTACCAGCACTTGTATTCAACCCAGTAGTTGGTTTTAGGAAGAAAGGTGAGGCATTAGGATTATTAAGAAGAGAGTTCTGTCATTCATGTCCTTAGGAAGCAAGTAATGTTTGTTCTGGCTTAGGCATATCGAATAACATAGCGACGGTAAGTGACAAAAGTTATGGTCACCCTTATTTGATGCAATATTGTGCAATTGTTAATGATCCAAACAATAAAATTATTGTTAAGGAATCTTGATTGTAATCTTGTGCTACAATTAAATAAGTGGCAGCAAAAGAGAAAAAAGTTGTAGATTGTTACCAATTATAAATACGGTTCTCATGCAGATTTCAAATAGCAAAAGAGGGACTTTCGTCCCTCTTTAAAATATTATTTACAATATTTCCAGATTCTCGATTATTTTCACAGCATTTTGCTTATCACTATCACTTGGCTGATACTTATAAGCTTTAATAGAAGGATCCTCTGTACATGCTTGTTGGGTTGAAGAATTATTTTCAATAATAATCAGAAGTTTCCCATCTATCTCAAACACAAAATGTTGAGTACCTCCACCCCATGGACATCCATTGGAAATATTTCCTTCACCCATAACATATAATTTTGCTTGATATGATTTACCTTGAATTGTTACTTTATTAATTATCTTATCAGGAGAAGTAGTATTGGATTTTCCATCATAACTAAACGCATTAAACAAATCTTTATATCTTTGGGAATTCGGATCAATATTTCTTACATTCATCATCGATATTGTAGTTGCTGTTGTAGTATCAGGATTAAAACCATAACTTGTAAGATTAACTTGAGCAGGAACAGGGGTTCCTAAATTATATAATGTCTTGGATAAAATCTTATAACTGTCTTTCATATATTTGAGCCGGATGCCTGTTTTCAAATCTTCAAAATTCACAATATTTGGATTAGTTGCTGTTGGGGTAACAATCGCCTGAGTCGGAGAGGGTATAGAAGTTGGTGTCGCAGTTGTAGTAGCCTCTATAGGAGTTGCAGTTGGTGTAGAAGTGGGTGTAATTAAAACAGTTGGCATAGGCTGGATTTCAGATTTCTTCGTCTGATTTTGAACATAAATATAAGAACCAAATATTATCGAAGTCACAAGTAATGTTGAAGAGACTGAGATAATTGCAATTCCTGCACCTGATTTAAAAAACATTTGTAATTTATTTGGTTCCATATCTCTTCAGTATAGCAAATCCAGGATAAAGTCGCAAAAAAATTATAATTTTGCCTCATTCTTTGAAACCCTTTTTTGATTTCTTAATTTATGCTTTTGAATTTCTTCTTCGCTATTTTTTGGTTTGGATTTTGTTTCCAAAGAATTTATAAGTTTACTTATTGAAATAGTAATTTCTTCAATTGATTTTGCTAACACAATCGCATTATTGCCCGAAGGTTTCTGGATACCGGAAATTTTTCTTACAAATTGCATTGCCGGATTCTTTATTTCCTCTTAAAAAAATACAAAAAATTATTGTAAAATAAAATAATATGAAACTATATTCCTCTTCCTATAATCCGGGAGATGACCCTCAAAAACCCAAAATTCTTTTTCTAGGATTGAGTTTTATTTTTTTGAGTATTGCTATATTATTTGTTTTTTTATTGGCCAATATTAAGAATACCAAATCGAGCGCAAACTGAAGGAAGAGCTGTAAACTGGTATTCCAAAGAAAATAATACCCTATGCAGTGATATAAAAGGAGATAATGGAGTCAAATTCAAAGAATTAATATGCACCCGCTTTATTCCTTATAATAATGAAGACAGGGTAGGTATTCTTTATGACAATTATAGGAAATTTTCATTGATTCCCGGCGGATTATACGAAAATTCTACCATTACAAGTATAAAGTTTAATACTAATACAAATTACTTTTGTTATGATATAAAAACTGATTACGGAAAAATTTTTACAGATATACTGTGTACCAGAACAGATAGATCATACTCTATAAGAAGTGTTTCTGTTTTTGATTTTATTAATAGGGTAGGTCAAGAAATAAAACCAATTTACTATAATAGCAATGATATAAAGGATTCTTATTATGCCAAAAATGAATTATTTGTATTACCTTTTATAAGCTTTTTCTTTTTGCTTGGTATTGTTATGACCGGTTTGGGAGTTTGGAAAAAAATGACTTAGATTTACTATTTTAAATATAAGACTTTAATAAGGAAGTTTAAAAAATGGATTATAAAGAAATTAAAACAAGCTTGTTTGTACCGAAACTTTGTTTTGTACTCTTTAATATTTTTGTATTGATCATTTTTTTAGCAGTGTTACTTTCAACCAAAAACCTCGAGTTTACACTTAATTCAATTTCAGGTGTTGCCATGCTATTTAATTTTTTAGCATTAGCTATATTTTTCGAATCTAGGGCAGAAAGTATTAGATTGTATGATGATAAAATTGAATTTATTTATAATTGCATTATTTACAAGAAGGTCGTGCAATCAGATTATTTGAATATAAAAAAAATAGATGCATACTATTTCAATAGGCAGGAAATTCTTGAGTTTATGTTTAAGGATAAGAAATCATATAAAACATCAAGATTTAGATATTCACCCGATTCGATAAAAGAAATATATGGATATATAAAAAACAAAAATCCCGATATAAAAATTGATAAATATTTATTGGAAGATTAATACAAATGGAAAATTTATAAAGTCTTGAGCGCAATTGCTGAACGATTATGATGGGTATTTAAAAATGCTTCCTTTTGTAATTGAGGAGAATATCCGAAACGGGTTTTATGCGGACTCATCTAACTCTTTTGATCCTGGAAATAATAAAATTGCGAATTTTATTGAAGAATATAAAAATAATCCAGGCAAGAGGACAATACCTGAATTTATGCTGAGGATTGTTGCAACGGACTAGTAACCTGTCCCTTACATCTCCCAAACTGCGTCTTACACTCTCCAAATCGATATTTACACTCGCCAAACTGCAATAGCCCATTTGCAGGAAGTCTCTTACGCTAGTTGCGGTATTTCTTCTTTGAAAAAACTTTACGGACAAAATATATTTTTAAATAGTTGAATCGTAATTTTATTTAATAAGTAGAAATAAGTTTGATACAATTTAATATGATAGACAAACTTATTAACTACCTTCCGGTCCCTTTGAACCCGAATATTCCGGCGGAAGAGGATTGGGAGATTGTAGAAAAAGAACTCGGCCTGCAATTTCCACAAGATTTTAAAGACATGATTAATATTTACAGCTCTGGAGAAATTGGAGATCAGCTCCGTTTCGTCTCCCCAAAAATCTCAAGTACCGGGAAAAGGAGATTGCTTGAAAAAATATTAATGTATTCCAAACAGGATCGAGAGTTTATAGAGAAATTTCCAGATAATCATCCCGAAATTCCATTTGATATTTATCCTAATACCCCGGGCCTTATTACCGTATGTTCGGATTCTGTAGGAAACAGATTCTGTTACCTCACAGACAAAACTCCTGAAAACTGGAAGCTGGTATATCTATTTAATAAATCAGAAGATTATTTTATTTATAACGGATCACTGACGGATTATTTTGTTGAAATTTACGAAGATACTTTGCCTCAAAAGTTCCAATGTGAATACTATTCCGATCTGCAAAATCCCGAATATAGATACTTTAGACCGCAGAACTGATGAAAAGTGTTATCATTTCATCCAATAAACATCGTTTGATGAATCGACTGATTTTGTATGCCAATGTTGCAGAATCTTCTTCCGGTCTGCTTCTAATATCTCCCGATCACTCAATGGCCGCCAACCCGTATCTCTTTCAAAACCTTTTACCTGATTAACATTGAGTGGATAGTCGGCCATAATATTTTCTTGCGACTCAGCAAGGGAAATTTTATTTGCACCCCCTGCTGAAGTAGGGTTTGCAAGTTGTACCGGATCATCCTCCCAGTCGCATACCGGACATATTGCATACGAACCATAATTTGAATCGCCTATCGTTTTAAACCCGCATGAAGGGCAAGTCAGATACATAAGCAGATTTTATAATTTATGAGATCAATTTTCAATTAAAGTTTAAACAAAATAGTTTTATATTATGAATAAACTTCAATAATTAGATTAGTCTCTTTTGGATATCCAGAAGCATACCAAAAGGATTTCCCAAAAGGCCTTGCAATTGATCATGTTTTTTCCAGAGGTTTAAAGCATGAAGATACAAAGGCAGTCCAAATTGATTTTTCAGGACATAAGGCTATTGTGAGCAGATTTACACAATAATTCTGGCGCTACTGTGGCAGTTGAAATATTTAGGTATTGAGTCTATTTGATACAATTTAATATGATAGATAAACTTATTAAATACCTTTCCTTATTAACCGATGCATAAAGTTATAATCGATTTAAACGGGCTAAAAACTCAATCTGAAATAATGCAAAAATTTGGTGAAATTCTGGAGTTTGGAGGGCCTGATGGGAATATAGACGTTGATTTGGGGACTCACAAAGGCTGGGGATTAAACTGGAATGCCTTAAATGACTCTTTAAAATATTTAGAAATAGGCGGAATCTGGGGGACAGCCAGGAAATTTCAGTTTCCACTCAAATTACTGATTCTAAATTCCAGTTTATTCAAACAGACAGATCTGGAAGGCTTTAAAATTTTAATGGAGATATTAACTGATACTTTTGCTTTCTATAAAACACAGAGCAAAATCTTTGAATTTGAGATTTCTCAGGTTTAATTTATTATAAAAACATAAAACACCATATTTAAGCTATTTACAATGAATATCCCTAATAAAACAATCCAGATTGAGACATTAAGGCAAATGTTTGAATCCATGTCTCAAAACCCCGATATGAATATTAATGAACCCTTACTTTGGGGATATTATTTTACCAATTCAGAACCGCAAAAACTTGAAATAGCAAGAGCAAAACTCGAAGAAATGGGATATCATTTTGTGAAAATCTTTCTTTCAGAAAAGCAGGATGAGTATGCGCCTGATGAATTTTGGCTGCATATAGAAAAAGTAGAAATCCATACTCCTGAGTCACTGGATGCAAGGAATGACGAATTCTATATTTTTGCTGATCAAATGGGTCTTGATTCAT